>NZ_JBHGNY010000017.1:0-55698 GCF_053544035.1 Vibrio sp. E150_018
GACATCAGTGTAAATAGCTTCTAAATTAATCATGCCCAAGTCCTTGCGATTGATAGTTCTAGATAAACGATCTGATCGCGACTTGGGCATTTAGTTCATTTCTTATCCGCAGCTCAGGTTAGTTAATTGAAATCAAAGAATTGTTATTTAGCCTGATCTCTAAGGTTAATTCAGCAGAGAATATAAATTATGTCCTTTCATAAAACCAAAAAAGTCGTCGCAATTGGTGGTGGTCATGGCCTAGGCCGCATGCTGGCAGCACTAAAAGATTTTGGCCCTAACGCCACCGGTATTGTGGCCACCACTGACAACGGTGGTTCGACCGGACGCATTCGCCAATGCCAAGGTGGGATTGCTTGGGGAGATACCCGAAACTGCATCAATCAGTTGATTACCGAACCGAATATTAGCTCAATGATGTTTGAATACCGTTTTCGTGGTGCCGGTGAATTGAACGGCCATAACCTAGGCAATTTAATGCTCACCGCGCTCGATAACCTCTCGATTCGTCCACTGGATGCCATTCACCTAATTTGTGACATGTTGAAGGTTGAAGTCAATATTGTCCCTATGTCCGAGCACCCTGCCGATCTGACTGCATTGTCAAAAACCGGCAAATGGGTACGCGGTGAAACCAATGTCGATGATATGTCAGAACCTCTACAGCGTTTATATGTAGAGCCTGAAGTGCCAGCAACCGCAGAAGGCATCGATGCCATTTCATCGGCAGATTGCATTATCTTAGGCCCAGGCAGTTTCTTAACCAGCATTATGCCGCCTTTATTATTACCGGATATCGGCAAAGCCATCGCTCAAAACACCCAAGCCAAATTGGTTTTTGTTGATAACCTTGATAATGAATTTGGTCCAGCTGGAATGATGAACCTAGAAGAAAAACTAAAATGGTGTCAGCGTGCTTGTGATGGTCGTAAAGTTGATGTACTACTTGGTGAAAATTTTTCTGAAAGCGTTGACCAAAATTATCAATGTATCGAAGTTAACCTCGCCTCACCTAACCATGAATGGCGTCATGATCGTAAAAAGCTCCAACAAGAAATTGAGAAGATTATT
The DNA here is from genome assembly GCF_053544035.1 of Vibrio sp. E150_018. Lineage (NCBI taxonomy): Bacteria > Pseudomonadati > Pseudomonadota > Gammaproteobacteria > Vibrionales > Vibrionaceae > Vibrio > Vibrio sp. E150_018. The sequence goes on from NZ_JBHGNY010000017.1 coordinate 1,072, forward strand.
TTGCAATAAATGGAAGACCCTAGGTACGAGTTCCTAGTTCCTAGTTCCTAGGGTAAACAGTACGAGAAAAGCCGATAACTCTGTGGAAATAACCACCAAAGTTCTAAAGCCCCTTGATGCCTATTACTGGGGCTTTTTCTAGAAACTAGGGACTAGAAACTCGCAACCCTTCTCAGCTATTCACAATAAACTGCGCACGTAACTTCTCAATTTCATCTCGTTTTTGTGCCGCTTGTTCAAACTCTAGGTTTTGTGCGTGTTGGTACATTTCGCTTTCCAATTGACTTATTTGTTTTTCAAGCTGTTGTGGGGTTAACGCTTGGTATTCAGCCGCTTGCTCTGCGACTTTTGATAGTGAAATCACATTACTGTCTTTCTTACCTTTACGTGTACCAACATGACCCAGTTCCATAATGTCTTGAATGCTTTTCTTCAGCGCTTGAGGAGTCGTCCCCATCTCTTCATTATATTGCTGCTGTTTAGCACGGCGACGTTCCGTTTCGTCTATCGCTTTACGCATCGATTTGGTGATGCTGTCACCATATAAAATCGCTTTACCTTGAACATTACGTGCCGCTCGACCAATCGTCTGAATCAATGAGCGCTCTGAACGTAAGAAGCCTTCTTTGTCAGCATCTAGAATTGCCACCAAAGATACTTCAGGCATATCCAAACCTTCTCGAAGTAAGTTAATACCCACTAACACATCAAATTCACCTAAACGTAGGTCTCGAATAATTTCAACACGTTCAACCGTATCAATATCTGAATGCAGATAACGGACTTTGACATCATGTTCGGTAAGATATTCAGTCAAATCTTCCGCCATGCGCTTGGTTAAAGTAGTCACAAGCACACGCTCATTTACCGCAACGCGTAAGCGAATCTCCGATAATAAGTCATCAACTTGCGTGGCAACCGGACGAACTTCAATTTCAGGATCGAGTAACCCAGTTGGACGCACGACCTGCTCAGCCACATCACCACCGGATTTATCTAACTCATACGCACTTGGGGTTGCTGAAACATAAATGGTCTGAGGCGCGAGCGATTCAAATTCCTCGAAACGCAACGGTCGGTTATCTAACGCCGAAGGTAAACGGAAACCAAACTCGACTAAAGTTTCCTTACGCGAACGGTCACCTTTATACATCGCGCCAATTTGCGGCACTGTCACGTGAGATTCATCGATAATAAGCAGGCCATCATGAGGTAAGTAATCAAAGAGAGTCGGTGGTGGTTCACCCTCTTTGCGCCCACTTAAATAGCGTGAGTAGTTTTCGATGCCAGAGCAGAAACCCAATTCATTCATCATTTCGATATCAAACTGCGTACGTTGCGTAATACGCTGATCTTCTAATAGTTTATTGTTTTCTCGTAGTACCTTTTGTCTTTCAACCAACTCTTCTTTGATCTCTTCAATTGCTTCAAGAATGCGTTCACGTGGTGTGACGTAGTGGGTCTTAGGATAAATGGTAGCACGAGCAATATCTCGTTGTTTAATTGCGCCCGTTAGCGGATCAAAAACACTGATGCATTCTACTTCTTCATCAAACATTTCCAAACGGATGGCATCATGTTCAGAATCAGCTGGGAATACGTCTATTACTTCCCCCCGAACTCGGAAATTCCCTCGCTCAAAGACCATGTCGTTTCGACTGTATTGCAGCTCAGCTAAACGACGAATAATATCACGTTGCTCTAAAATATCACCACGACGAATGTGCAGCATCATCTTTAAATAAGAATCCGGATCACCTAAGCCGTAAATTGCCGACACAGAGGCAACAATAATCGCATCTTTACGTTCAATTAAAGATTTAGTGGCAGATAAACGCATTTGCTCGATATGAGCGTTAACCGAAGAATCCTTTTCAATAAAAGTATCTGTGGTCGGCACATACGCTTCCGGCTGATAATAGTCATAATAAGAGACAAAATATTCAACCGCATTATTAGGAAAGAAGCTTTTCATTTCACCATACAATTGCGCGGCAAGCGTTTTATTTGGAGCAAGTAAAATCGTCGGACGCTGCGCTTTAGCGATCACATTAGCCAAGGTAAATGTTTTACCTGAGCCAGTTACCCCTAATAATGTTTGATGGGCTAAGCCTACTTCCAAACCTTCAGATAACTTTGCAATCGCTTCTGGCTGATCGCCGGCTGGCTGATAATCGGAAACCAGTTGATACAACTTACTCATACTTGCCTCTTAAATGGAGAATTCTCGCGGTTTATTCGATTGATTGACCTTACCACAAGCCTATTATTAGTGCTTTAAATCGCGGTAGGTTATGTGGCAGTTTTATTCACTAAATTATGGCCTATACACAAAGTAATTGGAGTTGCAGTGAGCGCTGGTAACAAAACTGCAGCTTCAAATACGAAGAGTATAAAAAAAAGTCATTTTTACTCTAGCTTACCCTATTACAGTTTGGTAGTATTCTCATCCCGCCAAAAATATCATCTAATATTTCACCTACTTTTCATCCACGGGTTTTCCCCAAAAAACAGTTGATTTTACATTTTCATTAATTTTTTTATTATTTACCCACAAACACATCTCAACAAAAAAAATATAAAACCATTTAAAAACAATTCATTATCTCATTTAATTCGTATTTTCTAACCTTTAATTATTAAGCATAAAAACTTGCCCAATCTTCATCAACACACTTATCCACAAATTTAGTGGATAACTACACAACCGCCTTATCTGGCGAGGCTTACAAAAAAGTAAAGAGAAAAAGCGGATTATTTTTCACTTTTTTGTCGCTTTTTGGCGTTGACAGTCTGTTTCACCATAGCTAAAATCCTGCCCATAACTTTTCCCTGTTAGTTCAGTTGGTAGAACGGCGGACTGTTAATCCGTATGTCGCTGGTTCAAGTCCAGCACAGGGAGCCAAATACTAAAAAGCCGCATTGTTAAAGTGCGGCTTTTTTTCGTTCATTTTTCACGTATTCCATCATTAATTACTTAATACCTTCAAATACCTATTTCCTGTAGGTTGTTATTAACGTCACAAATGACGATAATGTTGGGATCATTATTAACCCAAAGAGACGATATGACAGACTATCTACTGTTACTTGTTGGCACTGTTCTAGTCAACAACTTTGTTCTGGTTAAATTTCTCGGTATTTGCCCTTTTATGGGGGTATCTAAAAAGCTTGAAACCGCAATTGGTATGGGCCTTGCGACGACTTTCGTTTTAACCTTAGCATCTGTCTGTTCATACTTAGTGCAAACTTATATTTTACGACCACTAGGAATCGAATATCTACAAACCATGAGTTTTATCTTAGTGATCGCTTTCGTGGTGCAGTTCACTGAAATGGTGGTACACAAAACTAGCCCAACTTTATATCGTCTTCTTGGGATATTTTTACCTCTGATTACCACTAACTGTGCGGTATTAGGGGTGGCACTTCTTAATATCAATGAAAACCATAACTTTATTGAATCCATTATTTATGGTTTCGGTGCTGCAGTTGGCTTCTCGCTTGTTTTGATTTTATTTGCTTCGATGCGTGAGCGTATTGCCGCAGCGGATGTTCCTGCGCCATTTAAAGGTGCTTCTATTGCCATGATTACCGCAGGATTAATGTCTCTGGCCTTTATGGGCTTCACAGGTTTGGTGAAATAATCCATGACTACCATCTTGATTGCGGTTGCTGCTATTGCCGCCCTCGCCGCTATTTTCGGCGTAATTTTAGGGTTTGCTTCGATTCGTTTTAAGGTTGAAGCCGATCCTATTGTTGACCAAATTGATAATATTTTGCCGCAGACCCAATGTGGTCAATGTGGCTACCCCGGTTGTCGTCCATACGCTGAAGCAATTGCTAACGGTGATGAAATCACGAAATGTCCTCCGGGTGGACAAGCTGGCATTGAGAAATTAGCCGACTTGATGGGAGTGGACGTTCCAACTGATTCAAATGACGTGGAAGATGCAGTTAAAACTGTCGCCTTTATTCATGAAGATATGTGCATTGGCTGCACTAAATGCATCCAAGCCTGCCCTGTTGATGCCATTGTGGGTGGTACAAAAGCGCTACACACCGTCATTAAAAGCGAATGTACTGGCTGTGATCTGTGTGTCGCACCTTGTCCGACTGACTGTATTGAAATGATCCCAATTGAAACAACACCAGATACTTGGAAGTGGCAGCTTGAACTTATCCCTGTCGTGACCGATCTTGAACCATCATCAGCCTCTGCTGACTCTAAAGAACAAACCGTGAGTTAAAGGAAAAAGTATGTTGTCGTTAATTGAACAGATTCGTCACGGTATGATTTGGGATTTTCCCGGTGGTATTCACCCGCCTGAAAATAAAGTCCAATCGTCAACATCGCCTATTGTTCATGCGGAATTACCTGAAGAATTTGTATTGCCTCTGAAACAGCATATCGGGAGACCGGGTGATATTTGTGTCAATGTCGGTGATAAGGTTTTAAAAGGTCAGCGATTAACTCAAGCTAACTTAGCGTTTATGGTACCGGTGCATGCGCCAAGTTCAGGTACGGTCACTGCGATTGAAAAACGTACCATCGCCCACCCTTCTGGACTTTCTGATCTTTGTATTGTGCTCAAACCAGATGGCAATGACACATGGTGTAAAAAAAATCCCGTCTCCAATTATTTAGAAAGAGACGCTGAAGTATTAATTGAGAAGATTCGCCAATCTGGCATTTCAGGAATGGGTGGGGCAGGCTTCCCTACCGCGCGTAAATTACATACGGGTTTAGCCAAAACCAAAATACTCATCATTAATGCTGCAGAATGTGAACCTTATATCACGGCCGATGATCGTTTAATGCAAGATTATGCCCAAGAAGTTATTCAAGGTGTTCAGGTTATTCAGCATATTCTGCAGCCTGAAGTGACAATTATTGGTATTGAAGATAACAAAAAAGAAGCCATTGCCGCTTTAGAAGAAGCAGCAAAAGATGTTGACCTCATCATTCGTGTTATACCAACTAAATACCCATCCGGCGGCTCGAAACAGTTAATAAAAGTACTGACTGGTCGCGAAGTACCAAGTAAAGAACACTCCGCAGCGATTGGTGTGTTGATGCAAAACGTAGGTACGGCTTTTGCTATTAAGCGAGCGATTATTGATGGTGAACCATTAATTGAACGCGTCGTTACTTTAACCGGTGATTCCTTTGCTCAAAAAGGCAATGTTTTAGCGCGCCTCGGTACACCAATATCCTCGCTACTACGTCAATTTGGTTACAAGGCCGAGAAAAAACACCCTCGTTTGATTATGGGGGGGTCTTTAATGGGCTTTACTCTGCCACACGCTGACGTACCGATTACTAAAATCACCAACTGTATTTTAGCACCGAAACGTAAAGAGATTGCCCCAACTGGCCAAGAGCTAGCCTGTATTCGTTGTACCGCTTGTGCGGAAGCTTGCCCGGCGTCCTTACTACCACAACAATTACAGTGGTATGCCAAAGCGCAAGATTATGAAAAGTGTGAAGAATACCATCTCTCCGATTGTATCGAATGTGGCGCTTGTGCCTATGTCTGTCCAAGTGATATTCCACTAGTACAATATTACCGCCAAGCGAAATCAGAAATTTGGACCCGTAATCAAGAAGCTAAAGAAGCTGAACGGGCTAAGCAGCGCTTTGAAGAGCGCCAAAAACGCTTAGAACGTGATAAGCAAGAACGTGAACAACGCTTTAAACAGGCCGCAGAAAAACGCCGCAGCGAAATGAAAAAAACTAGTGGTGATGATGCGGTCGCGGCCGCGATTGCTCGTGTTAAAGCTAAACAAGCAGAAGCGGAACAACCAGCAGAGAAAGAAGTGAAACCCGCAGTAGCAGCAGCAATCGCACGAGCTAAAGCCAAACAAGCTGCAGCAGTAAAAGCAGGTCAAACTGAACCTGATAATTCAGAAATGATCAAACTGCGAGAAGAACGAAAACGTCTAGCACGTGAGAAGAAAGCTCAGCAGCAATCAGAAGAGCCAGCTTCAAACGACGCTACAACTCAAGAATCAACACCGAAAAATGCAGCGGTCGCCGCCGCAATTGCACGTGCTAAAGCTCGTAAAGCTGCACAACAAGGTGCTGATGAAATAGCGCTTGAACAAACAAACACTGAATCGGATATTACTTCGGCAGAAGCTAGCGACCCGAAGAAAGCGGCTGTGGCGGCTGCGATTGCTCGCACCAAAGCTCGTAAAGCTGCACAACAAGATGCCGATGAAATAGCGCCTGAGCAAACAAACACTGAAAAACCAACAACTGAATCAGATACTACTCCGGCAGAAGCTAGCGATCCGAAGAAAGCAGCTGTGGCGGCTGCGATTGCTCGCGCCAAAGCTCGTAAAGCTGCACAACAAGGTGCTGATGAAATAGCGCCTGAACAAACAAACACTGACAAGCCAACGACTGAATCGGATACGACTCCGGCAGAAGCAAGCGATCCGAAGAAAGCAGCTGTGGCGGCTGCGATTGCTCGCGCTAAAGCTCGTAAAGCTGCACAACAACAAGACAAACCCCAACAAGAAATCATATCCAATGATGACTCACAAAATAGTGAATCAACGGATGATTCTTCATCAAAAGATAAACCAGACTCTGGAATTACCTTAGATCTATTGGATATTCCAGTATTTATCGACAAATCATCTCAGGAGAAAAAATAGTGTCGTTCTTTATAGCGAGTTCTCCACACGTCCGTGTTAAACGCACCACATCAAATATTATGATGTGGGTCGCCTTATGTTTATTGCCCGGTATTGCGGTACAAACCTATGTCTTTGGCTACGGCGTATTGATCCAAATAGTTTTTGCTATTTTATTGGCTTGGCTATTTGAAGCCACCATTATATTAATACGTAAACGTCCACCTATTCTGAGCTTAAGAGATAATAGTGCTCTGGTCACCGGCATGTTGATCGCGGTAGCCATTCCTCCGCTGTCACCGTGGTGGATCCTTACTATTGGTATCTTTTTTGCCATTGTCATTGGTAAACATCTCTATGGTGGTTTAGGGCAAAACCTATTCAACCCTGCAATGGTCGCTTATGTGGTATTGCTTATCTCGTTTCCTGTTCAAATGACAAGTTGGGTAAGCCCAGAATCATTAGCACATGTTCATTTACATTTTGATGATTGCTTAAGACTCTTTTTTACTGGCTTCAATCTTGATGGATTATCTTTGCAGCAAGTTCGTGCAGGTATTGACGGTGTCACAATGGCAACACCTCTAGATACTTTCAAAACCTCACTTCATACTGGGCACACTGCAAGTGAAATCATGCAACAGCCTACTTTTGCGGGCTTAGCCGGTGTCGGATGGCAATGGGTCAATATTGCATTTTTATTAGGTGGACTGATGTTAGTCAGGTTGCGTATTGTTCAATGGCAAATTCCTCTGGCAGTCTTAGTTAGTCTATTAGTAGTAAGCACGATTGCTTCACTATTTGCTCCAGGTACAACTGCCTCCCCTATTTTGCACCTACTTTCTGGCGCAACCATGATTGGTGCTTTCTTTATTGCTACCGATCCTGTCACTGCTTCTACCACAACTAAGGGTAGAATCATTTACGGTGCATTTATCGGTATTGTAGTGTTCTTAATTCGCAGCTGGGGTGGTTTCCCTGATGGTGTTGCCTTTGCTGTTCTATTAGCCAATATGATGGTTCCATTAATTGATTACTACACCAAACCACGTACTTATGGGCATATAAGGTAATATCGTTATGCTAAATGCAATGAAAAAAAATGGCGGCATTTTGGCAATCTTTGCAATTGCTTCTACCTCTTTGGTTGCGATCACCAATTGGATCACACACGATACAATTGTCACACAACAACAACAAGAGTTGCAAAAAACGCTCAACCAAGTAATCCCGCAAAGCATGCACGACAATCAACTATTCGCATCATGTATGTTGCTACCATCACAAAGTACCGTCACCACTAAACCACTACCGGCTTACCTAGCAACCAAAGCTGGTCAACCGACGGCGATTGCCATCGAGACTTATGCGCCTGATGGCTATAATGGTGCGATTAAAATTATCGTTGGTTTGGATATGCAAGGTATAATCACAAGTACTCGGGTATTAGATCATAAAGAAACTCCAGGCTTAGGCGATAAAATAGAAACCCGTAAAACTGACTGGATTTTTAGCTTTGACCACAAAACAGTCAGCCAAAGTAACGACTCTGAGTGGACGGTACGTAAAGATGGTGGTCAATTTGATCAATTTACAGGTGCTACCATTACCCCTAGAGCAGTCGTAAAAGCGGTGAAGAAAACCGTGGTGTACTTTAAAGAAAATAAACAAAGCATTCTCAACCAACCATTAAACTGTGAGGGATAAAATGTCTGAAGATAGCGCAACGCTTGATACATCATTAGATTCAGCTACCCAAGTGTCTGATCCTGAGAATAAGCAGTTAATGAAAAATGGCTTATGGGATAATAACCCTGCCCTTGTTCAGCTTTTGGGCTTATGTCCATTACTGGCAGTGTCATCGACCATCACCAACGCACTTGGCTTGGGGCTGGCGACGATGCTGGTACTGATTTCAACTAATACGATTGTCTCGTTAGTACGTAACTACGTGCCAAAAGAAGTTCGAATTCCCATCTTTGTGATGATCATTGCTTCTGTCGTAACTTGTGTTCAGCTATTGATGAGTGCTTATGCTTACAGTCTCTATCTGTCACTTGGTATTTTCATTCCTCTTATCGTCACTAACTGTGTGATCATTGGTCGCGCAGAAGCCTACGCATCAAAAAATGCCCCGAAAAAAGCCGCCTTAGATGGTTTTTGGATGGGTCTTGGTATGCTTGTAGCCCTGACGGTTTTGGGTACGCTACGTGAAGTGATTGGACAAGGTACTCTGTTTGATGGTGCAGACCTCTTACTAGGTACTTGGGCCGCATATTTACGCGTCGAAGTTTTTCATATTGATAGTAGTTTCTTACTTGCTTTATTGCCACCAGGTGCATTTATCGGTGTTGGTTTCCTAATTGCGTTAAAACAAGTAATTGATAAGCAAGTGGATAAACGAAAACCAGCAAAAGAAAAGCCAACGATTGAGCGAGCTAGAGTGACTAACGCCTAACGAATATAAACTATTACGATCGACTGATTGGTAAAAAACAATGAATAATGAAAAACGCCGACTGATCCTTGAAAGGCTACGAGAAAATAATCCCAATCCTCAAACTGAGCTGAATTGGTCAACGCCATTTGAGTTATTGATCGCGGTACTTCTTTCCGCTCAAGCTACTGATGTCAGCGTCAATAAAGCCACTGATAAATTGTATCCAGTTGCCAATACACCTGAAGCTATTCTGGCACTAGGCGTTGATGGATTAAAAAAATACATCAAGACGATTGGTCTGTTTAATTCAAAAGCAGAGAACACCATTAAGACTTGTAAAATCTTAATTGAGAAGCATAACAGCCAAGTACCGGAAGATCGTACGGCATTAGAGGCATTGCCAGGCGTAGGTCGAAAAACCGCTAATGTGGTACTCAATACCGCTTTTGGTTGGCCAACCATTGCTGTCGATACTCATATTTATCGCGTATCGAATAGAACAAAATTCGCCGTAGGTAAAACGGTTGATGACGTTGAAGCCAAGTTATTAAAAGTTGTACCTAGAGAGTTTAAACTCGATGTTCACCACTGGCTAATTCTGCATGGTCGTTATACCTGTATTGCACGTAAGCCACGCTGTGGTAGTTGCTTGATTGAAGATCTCTGCGAGTTCAAAGAAAAAGTTTATCCTGAAGAGTAATCATACCGTTTGATTACTTTACATTCTAATAAGGAGCACACAATGTCGAATGGAAGAGTTTTGCATACTATGGTTCGTGTTGGCGATCTTGATCGTTCAATCGAGTTCTACACCAAAGTTCTTGGTATGCAGCTAATACGTAAAAATGAAAACGCGGAATATAAATATACTCTCGCTTTCGTGGGCTACGGTGACGAATCTCAAGGTGCAGTGATCGAACTGACCTATAACTGGGATACTTCTGAATACGATCTAGGCACTGGCTACGGTCACATTGCGATTGGTTTTGATGATATCTACACCGCATGTGATGCAATTAAAGCCGCTGGTGGTACGGTTACTCGTGAGCCGGGCCCAGTAAAAGGCGGCAGCACGCATATCGCGTTTGTTAAAGATCCAGATGGTTACATGATTGAACTTATCCAACGCAGCCAAATGTCAGCAGGCTTAGAAGGGTAATTCCCCCTCTCACTCTCCCGAACAACATAGAAGAGCCCGACAATCGGGTTCTTTTTTATCCTATAAACTTCATTAATCAAGCAATACCCACTCTTTTGTAGTCGCAATAAAAAATCATTTATTCTAAATAAAATCTCATATTTTCTTACTGACAAGCAACATTAGAGAGTGAAGTTCAAATTCTAATCTGCAATAATACGCGCCTAAATTCATAGACCTGAAAGTATATGACTGACAAAAATGAAGCCTTGACACTAAAACAACGATTTCGTGGCTATTTCCCCGTCGTTATCGATGTAGAGACCGCAGGTTTTAATGCTAAAACTGATGCATTACTCGAAATCTGTGCTGTAACCTTGGCCATGGACGAAAACGGCGATTTATATCCAGCCTCCACCATTCAATTCAATGTTGAGCCATTTGAAGGCGCTAATCTTGAAAAAGAAGCCTTAGAGTTTACCGGCATTCGTGACCCATACAGTCCATTAAGAGGTGCCGTCACAGAATCGGAAGCTCTCAAAGAAATTTTCAAATTAATCCGTAAAGAACAAAAAGCAGCCGATTGCAGCAGAGCGATTATGGTGGCTCATAATGCGAATTTTGATTTGAGTTTTGTCATGGCAGCAGCGGAGCGTAGCAAACTAAAACGTATTCCATTTCACCCTTTTGCCACATTTGATACTGCGGCATTAAGTGGCCTAGCCTACGGCCAAACTGTACTAGCGAAAGCTTGCCGCGCTGCCGGTTTTGAATTTGATAATCAAGCTGCGCACTCTGCTCTATATGATACTCAAATTACCGCTAAATTATTTTGCAACATCGTTAACAAATGGAAAGCCTTAGGTGGCTGGCCACTCCCTGCAGAAAATAATAACGATACCGACTAAGATCGGTACACATTTAATACACAACATAAATTTTACAAAGAGAATTACAATGAATCCTGTCGTTATTTCCGTGTGCTTAATGCTTGCGCTATCCGTTTTCCGAGTCAATGTCGTGATAGCTCTAACCTTAAGTGCCATTACCGGTGGCTTACTTGCTAACATGTCACTTGATCAAACCATCTCAGCCTTTCAATCAGGTTTAGGTGACGGTGCAGAAATCGCTTTAAGTTATGCTTTATTAGGTGCATTTGCGGTGGCACTCTCTCAAACTGGCATTACTGACATTTTGTCTAATGCAGTGATTAAACGCGTTCATGGTAAAGAAAATGAAAAGGCCTCAAGCATGGTGAAATATGCCATCTTCGGCGCACTATTCATCATGGCGATTTTCTCCCAAAACGTTATCCCGGTTCATATTGCCTTCATTCCAATTATTGTTCCGCCACTATTATCGGCTTTCAATAAGATGAACATCGACCGTCGTATGGTTGCGTGTATATTAACCTTTGGTTTAGTGACTCCATACATGACCATGCCTATCGGTTTTGGTGGTATCTTCTTAAATGATATCTTATTGCCAGCGCTACAAAACAATGGGCTAACAAGTGCTACTGCCGCTCAAATTCCTGCTGCGATGATTATTCCGGCTTGTGGCATGATCTTTGGTTTATTAGTGAGTGTTTTCATCAGTTACCGTAAGCCGCGGACTTATACTGAGAAACAAAATGAAGCCACTGAAGTAAAACAAAATGGCATTGATAAAAAAGCGGTAATTGTTGCTGCCATAAGTATCATTGCGACTTTATCTGCTCAACTATATTCAGGTTCAATGATTGTAGGTGCACTAGTCGGTTTCATCATTTTATCATTCGGTAAGCCATTCCAAACTAGCCAAGATAGCTTCACTCGTGGCGTACAAATGATGGCGATGATTGGTTTTATCATGATTTCTGCCAACGGCTTTGCAAGTGTAATGAAAGCGACGGGTGGTGTTGAAACGCTAGTGACCTTCTTACAAACGAGCATGAATGGTCACCAAGCTTTAGCCGCGCTAATGATGCTAATTGTTGGCCTATTGATCACTATGGGTATTGGTTCATCTTTCTCAACTATTCCAATCATCGCAACCATCTATGTTCCTCTTGCGATTTCATTTGGTTTCTCGCCAGCGGCAACCATTGCACTGGTTGGTACTGCAGCTGCGTTGGGTGATGCCGGTTCTCCAGCGTCAGATTCAACCTTAGGTCCAACATCCGGCTTAAATGCAGACGGACAGCACGATCACATTAAAGACTCAGTAATCCCAACATTCCTACACTACAACCTACCGCTTATCATGTTTGGTTGGATTGCGGCAATGGTTCTGTAATACCAGTCACACTAATTAGCTGGTCAGAAATTGCGTAGGAAAAAGGCTTGAGAACAAGGCGAAAATTTTCGATAAGTAGTTATTCTACAGTCAAAATTTCCAACGAAGTTATCAAGCCTTTTAGCAAGCAAGAATGATCAGATAATTAGTACGATTGGTATAATCATTACCTCAAGTTAAATAAAAAGCGCATGCTTCGTTTAATCGAAACATGCGCTTTTTTGTAGCTGGAGCTAAATACTCTTAGTCTTTCGGTTTTAATCCAACCCAACGTTTCGTGGTCTCAATACTATTCGCCCACTTAATACGCTGCTCGATATCTTTCAAGCTGGTAAGTTCCGAAGCATAATCCAATTTCACTACGTAATATTTTTCGCCAAGTTGTAACACTAAACTTGGGAAAGAATGAACGCCTAGCAACTGACAAAACTCACGTTGACGCTTAAATTCCTGCTCTACGTCAGTGCTTTTGCAATCCTGAATAAATCGCTCAACATCAAGATTAAGTTCCTCGGCTAATTGAGCGTGTGTTGACTCGGTATGCGGCGTCATCGCTCGCAAATAATAAGCCTGTTGGATGGCCTGATTCATCGCCTCTCCGGCTCCCTGCTGTTGGGCGGCAATCACAGCACGACAAGCGGGATACGTTGTCCTAACGGGCTTAGCTAGTGTCCAATAATCATAATTAAATTGAGTCCCGAGTTGGCTTTCAATTCGCTTCCACGTTTGCTGCAACATTACTCGCATCTCTTGTGACATGGGCTCATGATTATCTGGAGCAAGCCCACCAAGCAAATATTCCACTTGGATATCTTCAGATAACGCTGATTTTAATTTATCCCATGTTGGTTTGTAGCCCCAGCACCAACTGCACATAGGATCGTGAATGTAATACAAAATCCCTTTCATCATTAATTCTCTCTTTTTCAGATATAAAAAAAGAGCCGCAATTGGCTCTTTTTCTTTCAGTAAAAAATAATTTTATTCTTCACTTGCCGGCGCACGCGCTGCCGCTTCTTTGATCAAGGTTTGCAATTCACCTTTTTGGAACATCTCGATGATAATATCACAACCACCAATTAGCTCACCTTCAACCCACAATTGTGGAAATGTTGGCCATTGAGCGTATTTTGGCAACTCAGCGCGGATGTCTGGGTTTTGTAAAATATCTACATAAGCAAACTTCTCACCGCATGACATCAAAGCTTGTGAAGCTTGAGAAGAGAAACCACAGCTTGGTAGTTTCGGTGAACCTTTCATGTATAACAAAATTGTGTTTTCAGAAATCTGTTGTTTAATTTTATCGATAGTTTCCATCGCTTCCTCTCTAGGATTTAAGCATCGCTTTAAGTTGTTAGTCCATTCTACTTGTAACTATAACAGAATAAAAAGGCATTATTTGTAAGGGTATTCTAATTGACGAATTTGTGCACCGTATTGTTATACCATTAAGGATATTCACCACCTTACCATTCGTGTACAAATAAGTGATGCATAAGAAAATTTTAGGTCCAAGTCTTTTAATAAAGTAAAAACTTGCTAAACTGAGCTTAGTCGTTAATGGCTCAAACTGATGCTTAACAATTGTCACTTAATCATTTCATTGTTTAAACAAGACGATTGATGTTTCATTGTCATGGAAATGGCATCATCAGTTAGTATGATTACAAAAAATCGGAACCTGTTCTATTTAGAACATAAGAAACTCCCTTTCTAACACATGGAGATTTGAGCAATGGCATTTGAATTACCAGCCCTGCCTTACGAAAAAGATGCACTAGAACCACACATCTCAGCAGAAACTTTAGATTACCACCACGGCAAACACCACAATACATACGTGGTTAAGCTTAATGGCCTAATCCCTGGTACTGAGTTTGAAGGTAAGTCTCTTGAAGAAATCATTAAGACTTCAACAGGTGGCATCTTTAACAACGCAGCACAAATCTGGAACCACACTTTCTACTGGCACTGTCTAGCTCCAAACGCTGGCGGCGAACCAACAGGTGCTGTTGCAGAAGCAATCAAACAACAATTTGGCTCATTCGATGAGTTCAAAGCAAAATTCACTGATTCTGCAATCAACAACTTCGGTTCTTCTTGGACTTGGTTAGTGAAAAAAGCAGATGGTTCTCTAGACATCATCAACACGTCTAATGCAGCAACTCCACTAACAGAAGAAGGCGTTACTCCACTTCTTACTGTTGATCTGTGGGAACACGCATACTACATCGATTACCGTAACGTTCGTCCAGATTACATGAATGGTTTCTGGGCACTAGTTAACTGGTCTTTCGTAGAAGAAAACCTAATCAAATAATTCCCGCTCCGTCGAGAAATCATTTGATATTAAAAAGACTGGCTTCGGCTGGTCTTTTTTTATGTTCTGGCCTTCTTATTTAATAATTTGGTGGGGTTATACACAGAAAATAAAAAATATTTATTCACACCGCTTTCCCTTATACATTAGTAGTTTTCATTATTTCATTTCTGTTCTTTGATGTTATTCACAGGATCTTTACACGTTTTACTACCATTATTACTATCTAAGGCCCATAGACACCTTGGAGGTAATAGGTAACGCCATTCATGGCTTTGTGTTTAAGGGCATTAGGTATTTTTTATTTGATACCAATGAGGTGCTATATGAACATACAAAACTCCGTTGTGGTAATCACATCAGCAGGCTCTCATTTAGGTCAAAATTTAGCTCAACACTTTCTTTCTCTAAATGCTAACGTCATTCTCGTTGATAACAACGAAGCATCGCTAAATCAAGCTTTACATCATTGTCAACCGTACTCTTCCAATGTATTCCAATATCTTCTCGATGATGAAAGCTTTGAAAGTGTCCAACCTTTGTTTTCTTCTATCAACCAACAATTTGACAAAGGTATTGATGTCTTAATTAACCTATACCCAAGCCTACCATCCCCCTCTCTCATCAAGGACGAACAGATCGACAACTACAGCCGTCAGTATTCGAAACTGGCGACAACTATGCTTTGCTTCAGTAAATTGGCTGCCAGACAAATGCGGCATAATCAAAAACGTGGGGTGATTGTTAACTTATCACTATCAAGTCAAGAGCAAGGCAGTCTTTCTCAACCTTCTTCTTTAATCTCCGAATTTACTCAGAATTGGGCTAAAGAATTAATGCCCTTTAATATTCGGGTGGGAGGAATATTACCAAGCTGCGCTGAACGACACACTAAACATCGTGACTGGGCAAAGAGTCATGATGAGTTAATCAGAAACACGGAGTACATTGTGGAAAATGAGTACTTTAATGGTCGTATTTTAGATTCATATTAATCAAACTAGAACGCTCAATTTAGTCAATCATTCCACAACTTCAAAACGTAAAAAAACCCTGCTTACATCAATAAGCAGGGCTTTCATTATTTCAGGTTAAGGTTATTTTTTCTTAGCTGATTTTTTTACTGGTTCTTCAGTTTTTTTGATAACGGTTGTGCCTTCGAACGTTTCACCTTCAATATAAGCAGTACCGTAGTACGCTGCTTTCAGAACTTCTTTAAGTTCAGAAATTAGAGGGTAACGTGGGTTAGCACCAGTACATTGGTCATCAAACGCATCTACTGCTAAGTTATCGAGTTTCGCAAGGAAATCAGCTTCGTTAACACCAGCCGCTTGAATAGACATTGGGATATCCAAGTCTTTCTTCATTTCATCCAACCAAGTTAATAGACGCTCAATTTTCTGTGCAGTGCGGTCACCTTGTTGGCTTAGACCCAGGTGGTCAGCGACTTCAGCATAACGACGACGTGCTTTTGGACGGTCGTATTGAGAGAACGCAGTCTGTTTAGTTGGGTTATCGTTAGCGTTAAAACGGATAACGTTAGAAATCATTAATGCATTAGCAAGACCGTGTGGGATGTGGAACTCTGCACCAATTTTGTGTGCAATTGAGTGACATACACCTAAGAATGCGTTCGCAAATGACATACCCGCGATAGTGGCTGCGTTATGTACTTTCTCACGAGCGATTGGGTCAGCTGCACCATTTTGGTAGCTAGATGGTAGGTACTCTTTTAGCATCTTAAGCGCTTGTAGAGCATGGCCATCTGAGTACTCATTAGCAAGAACTGAAACGTAAGCTTCTAGTGCGTGAGTAATTGCATCATAACCCCCAAATGCTGTTAGAGACTTAGGCATGTTCATAACAAGGTTCGCATCAACGATAGCCATGTTCGGTGTTAACTCGTAATCCGCTAATGGGTATTTCGCGCCAGTACGGTCATCAGTCACAACCGCGAATGGTGTTACTTCAGAACCGGTACCAGAAGTTGTTGTTACACATACTAATTCAGCTTTTTCGCCCATTTTCGGGAATTTGTAGATACGTTTACGGATATCCATGAAGCGCATTGATAGTTCTTCAAAGTGCGTTTCTGGGTGCTCGTACATCACCCACATGATTTTCGCTGCATCCATCGGTGAACCACCGCCTAGAGCAATGATTACATCTGGTTGGTAGCTTTGCATTTGTGCTGCACCTTTTTCAACAACAGATAGCGTTGGATCCGCTTCTACGTCGAAGAAAGTTTGAACTTCCATACCTTGAGATTTCAATAAGTTTACGATTTCATCTGCATAACCGTTGTTGAAAAGGAAACGGTCAGTGACTAAGAATGCACGTTTTTTGCCTTCTAGGTCAGTCAATGCAACAGGTAGACTGCCACGACGGAAGTAGATTGATTTTGGAAGTTTATGCCACAACATATTTTCAGCTCGCTTAGCAACCGTTTTCTTGTTGATTAAGTGTTTAGGACCTACGTTTTCAGAGATAGAGTTACCCCCCCATGAACCACAACCTAGAGTTAACGATGGTGCAACGTTGAAGTTGTACAAGTCACCGATACCACCGTGAGTCGTTGGGATATTCACAAGAATACGAGCTGTTTTTAGTTTGTCGCCGAAGTATTTGATACGATCAGCGTTAGTATCTTGGTTAGTATAAAGACCAGAGGTATGACCGATACCGCCGATTTCAACCATAGTTACCGCTTGCTCTACTGCATTTTCAAAAGAAGATGCGCGGAACATACCTAGTGTTGGAGATAGTTTCTCGTGAGCAAACTCGTCATCATGGCTTACAACGCCACCTTCACCGATTAATACTTTCGTATCTGCAGGAACTTTAACACCCGCTAACTCAGCAATTTTAACCGCAGGTTGACCTACGATATCAGCGTTTAGGTTGCCGTTGATTAACAGAACTTTACGCACTTTATCTGCTTCAGCTTTTGATAAAACGTAACCTTTGTGAGAAGCAAAACGCTCTTTCACTTCTTCGTATACTTCATCCATAACGATTACCGCTTGCTCTGATGCACAAACTACACCGTTATCGAATGTTTTAGACATAAGAACAGAAGCAACAGCACGCTTGATATCAGCCGTTTCATCGATAACGACAGGTACATTACCTGCACCCACACCGATAGCTGGCTTACCTGAAGAGTATGCGGCTTTAACCATACCAGGACCACCCGTTGCAAGGATAAGGTTGATACCATCATGCTTCATCAATGCGTTAGATAATTCAACTGAAGGTTGATCAATCCAGCCGATGATGTCTTTAGGAGCCCCCGCAGCAACAGCAGCTTCTAGTACCAGTTTTGCAGCATCGTTGGTTGAGTTTTTCGCACGTGGGTGTGGAGAAAAGATAATACCGTTACGAGTTTTCAAAGAAATAAGAGATTTGAAAATCGCAGTTGATGTTGGGTTGGTCGTTGGAACAATACCGCAGATAATGCCGACAGGTTCAGCGATAGTAATCGTGTCAGTCCCTTCTTCAAGGATGCCACATGTTTTTTCATCACGGTATTTGTTGTAGATAAACTCTGAAGCGAAGTGGTTTTTGATAACCTTATCTTCAATAATACCCATGCCAGATTCCGCTACCGCTTGCTGCGCTAAAGGAATACGTGCTTGGTTAGCCGCTAGAGATGCCGCGCGAAAGATCTTATCGACTTGCTCTTGAGAATAAGTCGCAAACTCTTTTTGCGCAGCTTGAACACGTTCAACAAGTGCGTCTAGCTCAGCTAAATTAGTTACAGGCATAATGAATCTCCTAAGATTTAAAATTAAAAACTATTTAGTAAGGCGGTTTGTTTGCTCAGTAACCTATGAACCATCAAGGAAAACCTTCTTAATAAATCGCTTTCAAAACTGAGTATATGCTTTCAAATATTAAAAATATTGATGTAGATCAGTTCCTGAAGCCTAAATACCACCAAAGCAGTAGAACAACAAAGAAAAATCAAATAAGACATTGTTTTAAAAGTAAATTAAATTATTTCATTAAGTAAAAAATATCCAAGATAGTGTTTTAAACGCATCCAAAAACCATAATATCCATAAATTTATTTCAGTCACTCATCAACAAAACAACTACGTAAGTATTGTGCTACAGCAAGTATACGCAGTCTCACAAAGAAAGTAATACTTTAGAGCTAACCAACAATTAACTTAGCTTAATTCAATTAAAGTGCCACTTTACCTATATAGCCAAGTGATTTAGCCTCGAAAGATCCAGTGCTCATAGGTATACTCATCTTTTATTTATTATCTGAGATCACACTATGGCTTCCATTGAATTTGCCATCTATTTACAATTTTTTCTTGGACTCGTTGCCGCCGTCAACCCGATTGGAATCATGCCAATCTTTGTTTCACTGACTGGCCATATGTCTCCAGAAGAAAAAAGTAAAACGGCTAAAACAGCCAATATTGCTGTAGGTGCCATATTAGTCGTCTCGTTACTCTGTGGGCAGCTCCTACTTGATATGTTTACTATTTCTCTTGATTCATTCCGTATTGCAGGTGGCCTACTGCTTATGAGTATCGCCTTTTCCATGATGAGCGGTAAACTTGGTGAAGATAAACAAAATAAACAAGAGCTCACAGAATCCATAAGCCGAGAACAAATTGGTGTCGTTCCTCTAGCAATGCCTCTTATGGCCGGTCCCGGTGCAATCAGTTCAACGATTGTCTATGGATCTCGCTACCCCACTCTGATTGAAACCGCTGGAATTATTACGACCATTGCCGCTTTCTGTTTTTGCTCATGGCTATTATTTCGTTCTGCACCATTAATTGTTCGATTTTTAGGGCAAACAGGAATTAACGTTATCACTCGTATTATGGGTTTAATATTAGCGGCTTTAGGTGTCGAATTTATTGCAAATGGCATACGAAACCTCTTCCCTGGTTTAATGGACTAAGAAATAAAGGAATCTATTTATGAGCGAAGAGACGTTTAAGCATAAGCTTTATGTCATCATTTTTGGCACGCACACTCCAGCAGGGCGACGTTTTGATATATTACTGATAGTGGCAATAATTAGTTCACTCTCAGTGTTAATTTTAGATTCCGTCCCTATCTTTGCCACAAAATGGCCACAAGAATTCAATATTCTGGAATATTTTTTTACTGGCTTATTTACCATTGAATATCTATTGCGCTTATATTGCTCACCCAAACCTAAAGCCTATGCCAAAAGCTTTTATGGCATCATAGATTTGCTCGCAATACTTCCAACTTACCTTGCTTTTTTCTTTCCATCAGCAAGCTTCATCGGAATTATTCGCCTATTACGTGTCATGCGAATCTTCAGAATTCTCAAGCTAGTACGCTTTTTACAAGATTCAAACTTACTCGTTCGTACGCTGGCAATGTCTCAACGTAAGATTTTGATATTTTTTAGTGCCGTAGCAATATTAGTAACGATTTTTGGCGCACTCATGTATGTTATCGAAGGACCTGAAAATGGCTTTACTAGCATTCCTCGTGGAATTTACTGGGCCATTATCACGATTACGACGGTAGGTTATGGAGATGTGGTTCCGAAGACGCCGCTAGGACAAGGTATTGCCGCACTAACAATGCTACTAGGTTATTCTATTTTGGCGGTTCCCACAGGAATCATTACCGCCGAACTCAATCAAGAAATGAAAGCTCACCGGACCCTAGTATTATGTCCAAACTGTACCAAAGATGGTCATGAAACCGATGCACTTTATTGTAAACATTGCGGCAGTGAATTAGCTGAGCCAGATAAACGTGTCGTGCCAGTTCCGAAATCAGATGAACCGACTTAAGAACACATTGTCATTCGATAAGCGTGGTCATTTAATAAAGCTATATTGTATACCTATAAAAAAGTCCGCATTAAAAAATAATACGGACTTTTCAGTATTAGCTATAAGCTTTATTTTATAGAAACCTGCTTAGCGGTTTTCTAGAATAATTCGCAAAGTACGACGTAGCGGCTCGGCGGCACCCCACAATAGCTGATCACCAACCGTAAACGCATTAAGGAAAGTGTCACCCATTGCCATCTTACGTAAGCGACCTACTGGTACAGAAAGTGTACCAGTTACTTTAGCTGGAGAAAGCTCTTGAGTCGTAATATCACGATCATTAGGGATCACTTTGACCCAATCATTATGAGTTGCGATGATCTCTTCAATTTCATCCATTGGCACATTTTGCTTTAATTTAATCGTTAGTGCTTGTGAGTGACAACGCATCGCACCAATTCGAACACAAGTACCATCGATTGGAACCGCGTTAGTACCATCAAGACCTAAAATTTTGTTAGTTTCTACCGTACCTTTCCATTCTTCTTTACTCTGACCATTATCACGCTTCACATCAATCCAAGGGATCAGTGAACCCGCTAATGGTGAACCAAACTCACTGGTTGGGTAGTCACTTGAGCGAATTGTTTCCGCTACTTTACGGTCAATATCGAGAATTGAACTTGCAGGATCGGCCATTTCAGCGCTCACAGACTGATTAATCACCCCCATTTGGGCAATTAATTCACGCATATTTTTCGCACCAGAACCAGAAGCAGCTTGGTAAGTCATCGCGCTCATCCATTCAATCATGCCTTTTTCATATAGACCACCAAGGCCCATCAGCATAAGACTAACCGTACAGTTACCACCTACGAATGTATTGGTACCAGAATGGATTCCTTGTTGAATTTGCTTCAGGTTAACTGGATCTAAAGTAATGATGGCATCATCTTTCATACGCAATGTTGAAGCAGCGTCAATCCAATAGCCTTTCCAACCTGCTTGACGAAGTGCTGGGTAAACTTTTTCAGTATATGAGCCACCCTGACAAGTAATGATCGCATCAAGCTGCTTTAGACTTTCAAGATCGAAGGCATCTTGTAGCATACCTGCATCTTTACCTAGGTTGGGAGCGGGAATACCCACTTGTGAAGTGCTGTAAAATACTGGTTCAATGAGGTCAAAGTCCTTCTCCTCCACCATGCGCTGCATCAATACAGAACCAACCATGCCACGCCATCCAACTAAACCTACTCTCATTCTTTCATCCTCTCCATGAATTAAAATTATAAACAGGTGGTCAATACCGACCACCAATCATTATTCTTCCTTTACTATCTCATTGCTGCCGTCAATCTTCAAATGCGATTTAGAATCTATACCTAAGTAACTTGGTTATATTCAAAGACAATGGATAGGCTAACGCTTATGAATGACGCATTAATTGATCTTTCAAATTTGGCGGGATCCCTTTGATAGTCAATGTATCGGTTTCCGGATCATAAAAGACCCTCTCACCTAATAACATGCTATCAAAGTTAATCGACAAGCCGCCGCCAGCCCCAACGTACTTGGCAAGCTTACGAATAGTTGAGCGATCAACCGGAAAACTATCTTCTAATTCATAACCTTGCTTTTGGGTAAACTCAGCAAAATTATCATGATGTCCTGCACCGCTTAACTCACCCGATAATTCTTGAATGGTAACTTCATCACCAGACTTTAATTGTTCGTTACAAAAATCATGCACCTGTTTGCGGCATGCAATGGTTTCTTCTTTATTAAGCTGCGCATCAACACAATAATCGTCAACCGCTTGCATCAATACTTGGTTTTGCTTTTTAGTATCTAAGCCAACTTCTGCTTGTAAGAAATCTAAGAAGAAATCTGCCACTTTACGACCAACACGACCTTTGATGTAGCTTAAATAGCGATTAGAATCTGGATCGGTTTCATAACGAGATAAGTCAATACGCACCGCAATATCCATTTTATTAATGTCGAGATAATCGGTTCCGCTGATATCCAACGCCTCATTGACTTTTAGACTTTGATTCGATGGCAATAAAGCAATGAATAAGTAGTCAGTCGCTAAAGATTGGTATTCAGCCAAAACCAACACACCTTCTTCTGCAAAAGGATATTTAGATAATTCTGATTTTAATCGTTCAGCCGATTGTTGTGAAAAGTCATAAAAATTCAATTCACCTTGACGCAATTGCTTCATCCAAGTTTGAAATTCACTTTCTTCTTTATAAATACCAAAGCCTTTTCCTGCTTTGGCACTGAAAGTACGGTGTAATTCTGCAACCAATTGTTCCGTCACTTCATCACTAGGCAGTGCAGAGTCACGTAAGCTAACAACAAGTTCATCTTGATTATTTTTGGTCAATTTATGCAGTATAACGTTGGAAATATCTAAGCTCATGGTAAATTAGTTTCAGTTGATGTTTCAGTTGTGAGGAAGACTAGGTTATCATAAGCCGCTTTATATACCCAAGTGACTTAAAAATTCTCTGAAACAATATGTTAATTAGTAATAACACAGAGCAATTAAGCACTATCATTAACTCAATCTAGGAAGTTATTTAAAAACGTTATGCCTATTAACTCTAAGTACAGCGACCAAAAAATCGAACAAATTCTGGCAGAAATTGCTGCCGTATTAAAAAAGCATGATGCAAATCCTGATTTAAGCTTAATGATTGCGGGTAATATGGTTACTAACATATTGAACTCAAATGTGCCAAAATCTCAACGTAAACTCATTGCAGATAAATTTTCTCAAGCTCTTTTATCATCAATTGATGATTAAATGTATTCTTAAACCAAATTGAGTTAGAACGATATTTTAAATGGTTGATAGCGAAAATTCATACGGAGAGCGCGTCTCTCGACTGGTAAGCTGGGGACACTGGTTCGCCTTCTTTAATATCATCTTGGCCATGCTAATTGGTACGAGCTTTGTCGCTCAATCACCTTGGCCGGAGACTTTACTTGGGCAAGCCTACCTCATTGTATCTTGGGTAGGCCACTTTAGCTTTCTAGTGTTCGCCCTTTATATTCTTATTTTATTTCCGCTCACCTTCATTATACCTTCTCGAAAGTTATTACGTTTATTAAGTGTATGTTTTTCAACCATCTGCTTGACTTTACTTTTGTTAGATACTCAAGCTTATGAACGACTACATCTACATTTAAATCCCGTCGTCTGGGAATTATTACTTAGCAAAGAAAAAACCTCATTCAATGCAGAGTGGCAATATCTCTTTGCAGCAGTACCCGTTATTTTCCTGCTACAAATAGCCATTTCAGAGTGGATTTGGAAAAAGCAACGTCAATTATCGCGCAAGCGTATTGGCAAACCTGCAACCATTGTTTTCTTCTTATGTTTTGTAAGTAGTCACTTGGTTTATATCTGGGCTGATGCCTTTTTCTATAATCCAATTACTAGCCAAAAAGCCAACTTCCCATTGTCTTATCCAATGACAGCAAAATCTTTCATGGAAAAGCATGGCTTATTGGATAAAGATGAATATCTTGAACGCCTAGAGCAAAATGGTGAAGCAAGTGAAGTGGTTAACTACCCTCTTGAACCACTTAAATTTGATGGTCGTGGTAAAAAGTACAATGTCTTGATGATCATGGTTGATAACTTACGCAGTGATATGCTGACAAAAGAAGTCATGCCGATGACATATCAGTTTGCGAAAAACAATCAGAACTTTATTAACCATTACAGTGCAAGCAATAACACCTATGGTGTATTTGGATTATTCTATGGTTTACCAAGCAGTTATTCTGCTAGCATAAAATCACAAGACACTCCGCCTTTATTCATTTCAACTATGAATGATCGCGACTACTCTATGGTGGCATTTGGCAGTCAACGATTTAGTGACACAGCATTTTATGATGAAATTTTTGCACCTATTGATACTGCAAATTATGAGCAAAGCCAGAACAGCCCAGATCAGAGTGCAGTTTCAGAATGGACTCAATGGATAAACCAATCACCAAATCAACCTTGGTTCAGTTATATTGAGCTTTCAGAAGTAGAACAATTTGAAGATACTCCAAATGTTTTACCTCGATTTAAAACTGACTCAAAAGCTCCTTTTGAAAAGTTAATTGCACAATATAAATCAGCCTCGTTTTCTGCTGACAAGAAAGTGAATAAGATTCTCACTCAGTTAGAAAGCAAGAAATTGCTAAACAATACCATCGTGGTAATCACGTCAAATCATGGTACTGAGTTTAATGAGACCAAAAACAATAGCTGGGGCTCAAACAGCAACTTTAGCCGTTACCAGTTACAAGTACCTATGGTGATTCATTGGCCGGGTAAAGCTCCTGAACTGTATCAACATAAAACCAGCCACTTAGATTTCTCCGCGACTATAATGCAAGATCTTTTCCAGTCATCCTCTAATCCGTATGACTACGGTAGTGGCAAAAATTTATTTAATGCCTCATCTCGTCCATGGATCCTAGCTGGTGATAGAGATAATATTGCTTTAATCACTAATGAGACAACTACGGTGGTTGATGAGTTTGGTAACTACAAGGTATACGATAAAAACTACCAACGTAATAACAATGCAAAACCTAAACTTTCCATCGTATTACAAGGACTTTCAGAGCTAAAACGCTTCTATCGTCAAAGTGACTAATCACTAAAACAACACAAATTAAGGGAGCTTCGGCTTCCTTTTTTATATTTAAATTTTAACCCTGCTTATTTGCTTAAAAACCAGACAAATAATTAAAATTAAGGGTTTACAAAAATTTAAGCTGTATATATTATTTATCGCAATTCGGAGAGATGGCTGAGTGGTCGAAAGCACCGGTCTTGAAAACCGGCAAGGGTTAATAGCTCTTCTAGGGTTCAAATCCCTATCCCTCCGCCACATTAAGAAAGCCCGCTACTTTGAAGTGACCCCTTAAAGTTGGACATTTCTGTTATGCGGCTTCTAAGGCCTGGTTTCGGTATTCTACCGGAGTCAGGCTTTTTAACATCTGCTGTTTACCTCTTAGACAGTTAACCCACTTACGAATAATCATCTAAATGGATTTTCGGTGCTCTTGCAGCATTCATTGCTGTAATAAATGCAATTACAGCAGCGACTAAATAGCCCGTTTGGAACGCTTCAATAATAATATCTTTTGGGCCTGCCATTAAATCGGTAATAGTGCTATCTGCCGTAAAGCCTGGGATTAACGAGTAAATTAATGTACCAAATAAAGCGGTCCCCACTGATGCGCCTAATGAGCGACATAAACTTGCCATTGCGGTAACACGCCCTAAGTTTGGCTTTCCACCTACTGTTTGAATCAACACTTGTGTCGATGGCATCACTGTCCCTAGACCTAAACCACAAATTAATCCAAATATGCCTGTCATATATTTTGAGGGCTCTAAAAAACCTAACAATAAGAATCCACACGTGGTTATCGACATCCCAATAACTGGCATCCACTTTGGAACACCAGTTTTTGCGATGGTTTTGCCTGTAATGTAGGAACCTGTGATAATACCAGCTGTTAATGGCAATAATAATAGCCCTGACATAGCCGCATTCGCCCCTAATCCTAATTGTAAATAAATTGGCAAAAAGAAAACTAAAGCGAACATACACGCCGCGAATAAGAATGATGACAATAATGGAATATGAATTTCTCTACGAGCTAATAAGGCCAATGGTAAAAATGAATCTTGCGTTCTAGATTGTTGGAAGGTAAATACTACAGACAGAATTGCCATTGAAATTAATAACTGAATACTGGTCACTGACTGCCAAGCAAACTCATGACCTCCTGAGGATAACCAGTAAATGATAATAGTTGTTGTGGTTGGAAACAGTAATAAACCCCACCAATCGACTTTACGTGTTGATTTAACTAACTTTGGTGACTCTAAAGCCAATAATTTATAGATAGCAAATATCACAATCGGTAAGTTTGCCCAAAAGAGCCAATGCCAAGTGAGATAATTGACCACCAATCCACCGACTACAGGACCTGACACACTTGCCAGTGCAAACATGGAAGCAAAATAGCCTTGGAATTTAGCCCGTTGCCGTGGGGGAACTAATTCACCAATTAAGGCTTGCGATAAGCTCATCAAACCACCACCGCCTATACCTTGGATCACCCGTCCAGTAATGAGTATTCCCATTGATGGCGCTAATGCCGCTACAACAGAACCAATAGAAAAGATGATTAAGGCAGCAATAAGGACATTGCGTCGACCATATAAATCGCCTAACCAACCATGAATAGGTACTGAGGAAGCACCAGCTAATAGATAACCTATCGCGATCCAAGAGGCGGTTTGAATACCACCAAGATCACGAGCGATGGCTGGAGTTGCAGCGGCAAGTAAAGTTTGATCTATCGCGGCCAAAAACATAGGTAAAAACACGATAGTAAAAATTCGAATGAAATCTTTTTTATTGACTTCTTGAGTCGAAAATTGAGTTGCAGCATTAAGATTAGGCATAAGTATTGAATAGGATCTTTTGCATTAAAGTTTGAATAGGCATTCAACGATTGTTCGATAATTAATTGCCGATGCCGAATAAACTGATAAACCTTTACAACAAACAGTTAATTTTCACAATATGACTGCCAGAATCGGCAAGCAGTCACATAAGATGATGCATAGTCTTTGTTTTCTGCAAATAACGCGGCTGCCATACTAGTCACTACAGCATTGCTCATTAGTTGGTGCATATTGTTATCTGACACATCAAACGGGTTATTCTGTAATAGCGGTAAGTCATTGTTCACATTAGCAGACCAATAATGTTCACTCACGCCCTTTTCATCACTAACCCATACAGTTTGACTAACCTTAGGGTTATATTCAGATTCACCATTTTGGCCTTTATAAGAGACTACCGATAAACTTTTACGATCAATTTTCTGATCGATTTCAGCATGCAATTGTTGAAAGCCTGGATGAAAACTTCCTCTTACACCAATACGAGCAGCCCCCGGATTTAACGCACGAACGACGGTATTAATTGGTGTACGTAAACCATAACGGTTTTTCCAACTCATCATGGATTTAGCAATCGGTGCAAAGGTATCTAATGAAAGATAGGTAATATTATTTTGTTGTAGGAAGAATTGAGCTTGCTCAAGGTCATCAGCCTGAGAAATGCCTAATTGAGATAAGTAATCTTGAATATGCACACGGCCGCTTGCATCATCTTTGTAACCATGTAGTAATACTTTATAACCGTTAAGCGACAATATTTTTGCAGCTAAACCATGCCAAGGTAAGCCTGTGCCTTCTTCGTTTTTACGTTTACCAGCATAACAAGGCCAGTCAATATCAGCGTCTAACGATGGCATGCGTGATTGAAATGCTTTCACAAAACCAGCAATTTCTTCATTAGTTTCATTCTGCACACGGATCAACATCAATAGCATTGCCATTTGATCATCACCTACCGAATCATCGCCAGTTTCCTTACTGGCTAAATATGCCTCCATTACATCAAAAGCTTGTTGCTCTGAAAGTGGTTTTCGACCGCGCTCTCCACGTCCAACTGTGCGAATGCATTCTAAAATAATACTCATATCCATCCTTGTTACTTATGCTCAATCATTTAATACCAATCATTATTAACAATAGTTATATCAGAACGCTTTACTTCCCGCTTGGCTTTTTCACGGCCGCTTTCTTTGTGGGGGATTTTCTAAAACTACGCTTTTTGAATGGTTTCCGCTCGACTTGTGGTAAATCTCGCAATGAAGATGGCACGCCAGAGTTTTGAACTTTATTGATAATCGTGCTGATCTGCTGCTCTAAATTTTGCATAAAAGGCACATAAGGTTGCTGTTTTTCAGCCATCGCTTGTAGTTGGTGCTCCCAATGGGCAGTCATATCAGGATAAGTCGATTCAATTGGCAAAGCATGAACTAACCCTCTACCCGCTTCACTACTTAGAATATTTCGTCCTTGACGTACTAACAACTGCCTTTTAAATAAGGTATCTAATATGCCAGCTCGTGTGGCTTCCGTTCCTAGGCCATCCGTTTCACGCAGTATTTTCTTTAAGTTTTTATCGGCGACAAAACGTGCTATCCCAGTCATTGCTTGTAATAATGTTGATTCAGTAAAATGACGAGGCGGCTCGGTTTTATGATCCTTTATCTCACCTTCACGACAAGTGAGTATTTCACCTTGTTGTAATGCAGGCACTGGATCGGCCTCATCTTCTTCAACTTGAAGCACTTTCCCCGCAGGCAGTAAGCTTTTCCACCCAGCGGAGACGAGCACTCGACCTTTTGCGATAAATAAACCACCAGCAATATCAAACTCTAATTTTGATTCAGCGTAGACAGCGGCAAGATAAAACTGCATTAAATATTGCCTTGCGATTAACTGGTAGATTTTCGCTTCATGCCCAGATAAGCCATTGCTCGACATCTTTTTCGGCGTCGGAATAATCGCGTGGTGAGCATCCACTTTACTGTCATTCCATGCTTTAGATTTAAGGGTTAAGTCCGCATTATCGACGGCACTTACCAACTGCTTATCATTTTGACTAATCGCACTTGTTACCGCTGGAGCTTGGGTAAAATGCTCTTTCGGTAAGTATCGGCTATCGGAACGTGGATAGGTGATCAGTTTGTGCTTTTCATATAAAGACTGACACACATTCAATACATCTTGTGCACTCATTTGAAAGCGACGAGCGGCATCAATTTGCAATGCGGATAATGAATAAGGCAAAGGTGGCGCTTGTTTGGTTTGTTTTTGCTCAGAGTTCTTGACGGTTGCTGGCTGATCTCTTATTCGTTCAGCAACATTTTCGACCAACTTACGATTAAGCACTCTACCCTCTTCATCTTGCCAAGGTTTAATCGCTTCACTTGGCTTCCACTTAGCGCGAATATCAAATGAATCTGCTCCATTTTGATATGGAATTAAAGCATGTAGAGAGAAGTAATCTCGTGGAATAAAGTTCTCTATTTCTTCATCTCGACGTACCACTAAACCCAAGACTGGCGTTTGTACTCGACCAACCGATAATACACCTTGATAGCCAGCTTTTTGCCCAAGTAAGGTATAAGCGCGGGACATATTCATGCCATATAGCCAATCAGCACGAGAGCGAGCCAAAGCCGAAATGGAAAGTGGAATGAATTCTTGGTTAGAACGCATTTGAGTTAGTGCGCGTTTTACCGCGGGCAAGTTTAAATCATTAACTAATAGGCGTTGCGCGGTTTGTTTTTGTGCTTTGCTGGCTTTGAGGTAGTCGATGACTTCATCCACCAGTAATTGCCCTTCTCGATCCGGATCGCCCGCATTGACTAAATCAGGCTTTTGCTTAAAGAGTTGTTTGATAACCGAGAGTTGTTTTTTAGCCGCTGCACGAGGACGCAGCTGCCACTGTTCAGGAATTATCGGTAAATCGGCAAGGTTCCATTTTTTATAACGGTCATCGTAAGCATCCGGCTCAACTTGTTCGAGCAGGTGACCAATACACCAAGTGACAAGATCACCATTGCCGCAGCGAATATAACCTTGCTCATTTTTATGAGGTTTAGGTAACGCTGAGGCTATCGCTCGCCCTAGACTTGGTTTTTCCGCAATAAATAAACGCACAATTTTTCCGTATCACCAAAAACAAAGGGCCACATTATCGAATGTCGCCCTTAAAAATCAACCCAAAACTGTTAATTTATACAGTATTTAACGTACGGTGCGTTTATAGGTATGAAACATAATCACCAATGTTGCGCTCTGGCACTTTCATCGCAGAGCAACCTGGCGTACCTAAGTATAAAAAACCAACGATTTGATCCTCACCTTCTAAACCAAATGCTTGATGAACTTCTTGGTGGAACATCCATTCGCCCGAGCGCCAAAACCCTTGAAAGCCTTGTGCAATTGCAGCCATTTGCATTGCTTGTGCGGCGCAACCTGCCGATAAATATTGTTCTAACGCTGGCACTTTTTCATGCTCTTTCACTTTCGCGATCACAGTGATCACCATAGGGGCACGAAATGGTGCTTTCTTTAATTTTTCAATCACCGCATCAGAGCTTTGATTCACTTCAGCAGCATGAACCAGAATATCGGCTAATTTACGTAAACCTTCACCTTGAGCAATCACAAAACGCCAAGGTGTCAGGTTGCCATGATCCGGCGCTCTCAGCCCTGCTTTAATAATGTTTTCTAACGCTTTCCCTTCCGGTGCAGGTTCTACGAGATTAGCAATTGAACGGCGCTCTAATAATAAATCCAATGCTTGCATAACTATCCCTACGGCTTGATATAAAGAATGAGAATCATAATCAAATCGTCATGACTTGGCTATGATTCTCATTACAATTTCAACAATTCATGTAGCCAGAATAACCATACCCAAAGTAATTGGACTTACAGTGAGGCGACAAGTGAATGAGACCCCATGAGCATAGCTCGTCTATGTGATTGGGGCGAATGAACGCCGTCAACAAAACTGTAACTTCAATTACGAAGGGGATAAGTCATAATGACATCGCAACCTTCGTCCCTTGACGAATTGCACGTACCGCATCTAATTCACCGGCAACGTCTGCACCACCAATGACATGTAATTTACCATTGAGTGATTGCCACTTTTCTTCAAATGGACGTACCGAAACTTGTCCTGCGCACACAATAATATTATCTGCATCAAGTAAGGTTTCTTTTTCATTTAGCGTAATGTGCAAGCCCTGTTCGCTGACTTTTTGATAGGCAACGCCCCCCATCAAGTTAACACCGCGTTTCTGCAACGTAGCACGGTGGATCCAACCTGTGGTTTTCCCTGGCCCCTTGCCAACACGACCTTGACGACGTTGCATTAACCACACTTTTTTATCACTAAAGCTTTCTGGTAATGGCATTAAACCACCTGCCATTTTGAGATTCTGATCAATCCCCCAATCATCCAACCAATCGCTAATACTATGTTGCTCTGGCTCAGTGATCATACTCGCGACATCCACGCCAATACCACCAGCACCAATAATCGCCACCTTATCGCCTAGTGCCGTTTTTTCACGGATCAAAGTTTGGTAATCGATAACTTTTTGATTATCTTTCATCCCTTCTAAATCCAGCACTCTTGGTTTCACGCCAGAAGCTATAACCACTTCATCGTAGTCTGAAATATCATCAAAATTAACTTCTGTATCGAGCTTTAAGTTCACTCCGGTTTCTTCTATTCGGTTGGCAAAATAGCGAATCGTTTCACGGAACTCTTCTTTACCGGGAATTTGCATCGCCAAACGGAACTGCCCACCAATTCGATCATTTTTCTCAAATAAATCCACTTGATGACCACGTTCTGCAGCAATCGTTGCACATGCTAAACCGGCAGGCCCTGCACCAATAACCGCGACACGCTTTTTGGTTGCGGTCGATATAATTGGCATTTCAGTTTCATGGCAAGCTCTTGGGTTAACTAGACAGCTCGCCGTCTTTCCTTTGAAAATATTATCAAGACAAGCTTGGTTACAACCGATACAGGTATTAATCAGCTTGGATTTTTGCTCAGCAGCTTTATTCACAAAGTCTGGATCGGCTAAGAAAGGACGTGCCATCGACACCATATCAGCATGTCCTTGAGATAAAATATTCTCTGCTACTTCTGGGGTATTAATACGATTACAAGTGATCACTGGAATCGATAAATGCGGTTTAACTTTTTCAGTCACCCAACTAAATGCTGCACGAGGTACCTGAGTTGCAATGGTTG
Organism: Vibrio sp. E150_018; assembly: GCF_053544035.1. Classification (NCBI taxonomy): domain Bacteria; kingdom Pseudomonadati; phylum Pseudomonadota; class Gammaproteobacteria; order Vibrionales; family Vibrionaceae; genus Vibrio; species Vibrio sp. E150_018. Next base: position 33,431 of record NZ_JBHGNY010000017.1, read on the forward strand.
GTATACGAGCTTCATGCCAGCCAATGCCGGTATTAATTAAAGTAACGCCCGCTTGTTCTAATGCCTTAGCAAGCTCTATGACTTCATCAAACGTACTGCCTTGTTCAACTAAATCCAGCATGGATAACCGAAAGATGATAATGAATTCACTACCGATTTTTTCTCGAATAGATTTCACAATTTCCAAAGCGAAACGAATACGGTTTTGATAACTGCCGCCCCATTCATCACCTCGTTGGTTTGTTCTCTGGCAAATGAACTGATTGATCAAATAGCCCTCAGACCCCATGATTTCGACGCCATCATAGCCAGCGGTTTGCGCCAAATAGGCCGTATTGGAAAAGTCATCAATGGTATTGCGAATTTGTCTGGCACTCATTTTACTCGGAGTAAATTTGGAGATTGGCGCACGAGTAGCGGTAGCACTTTGTGAGAATGGGTGCATTGCATAACGGCCAGCATGGAGAATTTGTAGCGCGATTTTACCGCCATGCTTATGAACCGCTTCGGTAACAACACGGTGTTTTTTAGCATGAGAAGACGTACTTAATTGAGCACTAAATGGTGCCAATCGCCCTCTTAAATTTGGCGAGAATCCACCTGTTACAATTAAACCCACACCACCTTTTGCACGTTCCTCATAAAAGGCCGCAAGTTTTTTTAGCTCACCACGCTCTTCTTCTAATCCTGTATGCATTGAGCCCATTAACACACGATTGCGTAATTGAGTAAATCCAAGGTCGAGTGGCGCTAATAAATGTGGGTACATGATCTCACCTATGAGTCTATTTATTATTATATGGTCCGACCACGGTATAGCTTCTAACACTAGCATTCAAACATCTGTTTACATTTTTGCAACCTAGCTCAATTTTCCACATCTTATTTTTTAAAGTCTCCCTCAAGTAACTTTAAGATGTGGTTACGAAAAAACGGAAGATGTTCAGAAAAATTTTAGATGAATCTTGTGTTTAACAAATGATGAGACAACACTCTTAGTTCAGCTTATGGTACATTGCTCCGATAAGTTATTGATCATGTTTAACCGGACAGAAATATGAAGAAACTATTTTGCTTTATTGCCGCGCTCTTTAAAGGCTTATGGAAGTTTATCTCCTTCCTACGTGTTGCCTTACTCAACCTTTTATTTATTGGTGTTTTGATTCTTGCCTACTTCTCTTTTTTCCCACAACAAGATCCAACTTCAGAGCAAGCAGACACGCCTAAAAAAGAAGCATTGGTACTCAATTTAGAAGGGCCGATTGTCGAACAACGTTCTTACGTTAACCCTTTTGATTCATTATCGGACACTTTATTTGATAAAGATTTACCAAAAGAGAATGTACTCTACGATATCGTTTCGACCATTCGCTTTGCCGCTGCGGACCATTCTGTGTCTGGTTTAGTGTTGAACCTAAAACAAATGCCAGAAACCAATCTCACCAAGCTTAGGTATATCGCTAAAGCAATTGGTGAATTCAAAGCAACTGGTAAGCCTATTTATGCTTATGGTGATTTTTACAATCAAAGCCAATATTACCTAGCAAGCTATGCCGATAAAGTGTTCCTTTCTCCAGACGGTGCGGTTCTGCTTAAAGGCTATGGCGCTTATACGCTTTATTATAAAGATCTATTAGAAAAACTGGATGTTACCACTCATGTTTTCCGCGTAGGAACTTACAAATCGGCGGTAGAACCTTTCATTCGTAATGATATGTCTCCGGCAGCCAAAGAATCAGCAACCGCATGGTTGACCCAATTATGGGGTGCTTATATTGATGATGTTTCTCACAATAGAAAAATCGATGCTAAAACCATCACTCCAAGCATGGATGAGTTTTTGGCGAAGATGAAAAGTGTTGATGGTGATTTAGCGAAACTGTCGAAACAAGTCGGCTTAGTCGATCAATTGATGACTCGCCAACAAGCCATGAGATTTATGCGTTCTAAATTCGGTGGCACAGAGAAAAATGGCTATAACGGTATTAGTTATTATCGCTATAAAGAGAAAGTTACACAGCCTATCGTCACAACTGCAGATAAAGTTGCAGTCGTGGTCGCAAGTGGCACCATTCTAGATGGCGACCAACCTGAAGGCAGTGTTGGTGGAGATTCCATGGCGCACCTATTACGACAAGCTCGCCTAGACGATAATATTAAAGCGGTTGTATTACGTGTAGACAGCCCAGGTGGTAGTGCCTTTGCCTCTGAGATTATTCGTAATGAAATAGAAGCGTTAAAGCAAGCGGGTAAACCAGTGGTGGTTTCTATGTCCAGTCTTGCCGCTTCTGGCGGTTACTGGATCTCAATGAGCGCAGATAAAATCATTGCCCAGCCGACTACCCTTACCGGTTCCATTGGTATTTTTGGCATTATCACTACCTTTGAAAAAGGCTTAAGTAAACTTGGCGTTAATACAGATGGTATCGGCACGAGTCCATTCTCTGGTGTTGGCCTAACCAATGGTCTATCGAAAGGCGCTTCTGAAGCCATGCAAATGGGAATTGAGCATGGTTATCATCGCTTTATTTCACTCGTCGGTAAGAACCGCGGTATTAAAATTGCCGATGTCGATAAAATTGCTCAAGGTCGAGTATGGACAGGTCAAGATGCAATGAAAAATGGTTTAGTGGACCAACTTGGTGATTTCGATGATGCGATCAATGAAGCGGCAAAACTGGCGAAAATTGATAGCTATGAATTAAAGTGGGTAGATAAGCCACTAACGCCAACACAGCAAATATTGCAAGATCTGTTTAGCTCAGTGGATGCATCAATCGGTACCCCATTAAACAAATGGCTGCCAGATTCACTCAAACCAGCGGCAGCGCAAATGGCGCAAAGTGCTGATCTGCTAAATAGCTTAAACGATCCTAAAGGTTATTATGCTTTTTGTCTTAATTGTAACTCGTTATAATATTTAGATAAAATAGAAATCATGCTCAAAATAAAAACATTGTTGAACATGATTTCTAACTTTCACGAGCTAATCATTTACTATTAGAAATACAAGAATGAAAATCTTTGCCAATAGGTGCTTGAGAAATACTTAAATAAAATGATGGTAAAATAGCATATATATGATCAAAAATATCTGATTGTATGCGTTCGTATTCTAACCATGCTGTAGTATTGGTAAAACAATAAATTTCAATGGATATACCATAATGTGTAGGCGGTAATTGACGTACCATCAATGTCATATCTTGTCTAATTTCTTTATGTTCAGAAAGATAACGTTCCAAATATACTCGAAAACAACCAATATTAGTTAGGTTTCTAAAATTTAGAATATTTACATTATTAAAATCAGAGCTATTATTATAATTTGATATCTCTTCTATTTTAAATTGTAGATAGTTTTCCAATAATTTTATCTGTTTAAATTCATTAATTTCTGAATCATTGATAAAATGTACACTTGTAGAATCGATATAAAAGCTACGTTTAATTCTTCTGCCTCCGGCATCAGTCATTCCTTTCCAGTTTTTAAATGAATCAGAAATCAATGCATAAGTTGGAATCGTGGTAATAGTTTTATCCCAATTCTGAACCTTTACCGTAGTTAAGCTAATATCAATAACATCCCCATCTGCACCATACTTTGGCATTTCAAGCCAATCTCCTACATTTAGCATTTTATTTGCAGATAATTGCACCCCAGCAACCAAACCTAAAATAGGGTCTTTAAATACTAACATCAATACTGCTGTCATAGCTCCTAAACCACTTAGTAAAATAAGTGGCGACTTACCAAATACAATAGAAGAAAAAAACAATGCTGAAACAATAAAAACTATAATTTTAATACTTTGTATTATACCTCTGGTTGGTATGTTTTTTCCAACTTGAGTATTTACAATTAACTTATCTACAATATCTAAAAATGAAAACATAGATAGCATAGAAAATAAGACAACCCATAATCTAACTATAGATAATAAAACCTCATATAAAGCACCATGATGTGTTAACCATAAATCAAACTGAATACCAATAACAACACCTTGAATAAGAAACACTATACGGCCAAATAACTTTCCATTTAAAAAAGAACAAATCCAAGTAGATTCAGATCTTATAGACAATAACTTCAACCAACTTAAAATACCACGATGAAAAAAAAGATGAATCATTATAGAACAGATTGCAATAACAATAGATATTTCAATAAAACCTAGAGATTTTAATTCATAAAAACCTTTATTAACAAACCAGTCATTAATATAATCAAACACAAAAACATCCTTTAAAATTAAAAATCACCAAAAAGAATCGGTTTACCATAAAAATATCCTTGTAGGTAATCCACATCATTATTTATTAAGAAATCAGCCTGCTCTTTATTTTCCACACCTTCAACAACAACAATAATATTCAACCTTTTAGCTAATGAAATTATCGAATCGATAATAAAAAAGCCATTTTTACTAGCAAAAATGGAGTCAGTAAACATTTTATCTATTTTAATTCCATCTACATTAAAATAAAGAATATTTTCTAAATTAGAATATTTTGTCCCAAAATCATCTAGAAAAACTTTAATATTTAAATCATGCAAATCACTAAGAAGATCATGAACCATTGAGGTTTTATTTATAGATTCTGTTTCAGTAATTTCCAAGATAAGTTGTATATGCTTAGTTTCTTCATTTCTTGAAAATTCAGAGCATATTTTTAACAACTCCGTAGCGTAAGGCGGTAATAAATGTGTTGCGCAAATATTAATACTAATCTTATACCCATTAGGAAATTTAAATGGGTTTAAACGACAAATATCATATACTTTCCGTATTATTTCAATAGTCATCGGAAAAATCAATTTTGAGCTTTCAGCTAAAGAAATAAACTCATCAGGATAAATGATTTTTTCATTATGATGCCAACGCATTAAAATCTCACAACCAACAACCACTCCACTTTTATTAACAATTGTTTGGGAATAAGGATATAGCTCACCATTTTCCAACATCTCACTCATATTTATCATTAGCATAAACCTATAAATTTAAAGCGGGTAAACAATACGAAACCTCTTCTTTTTAATTAAATTTATTTAAAGAAATATAAAATTATATGCATAAAAAATTAGATAGAAGTTAAAAACTATCTATATTGAAAAATATATCATATCCATATTATTTTTAGTAAAAGTTAGACTTCACTGGATAGTGAAGTCTAACTTTATTCTAGTTAATATATAACTCTACTCTACGATTCTTATAACGACCTTCTTCATTATTATTTATTGCAACTGGTTCACTTGATCCTTTTCCTTCAAAAGTAATTCTATTATGAGAAATACCTTGTTTTATTAAATTATCATAAATATATCTAGCACGTTCTTTAGAAATTTGTTTATTGATAGTCTCGCTACCTGTAGAATCAGTGTGACCGATTATATGAACATTTAAATATTCATATTCTTTTAAAGTTAACACAACGTCATCTAATAATAATATAGAATCAGGTTTAATCGAACCTACTTTGAACATTACACCACTGATAACATAAAATTGTTTCTTTTCTTCAATTTTAGTAACTTCTATTGGTACCTCTTTAATTATTTCTGTTGGCGTATATATTTGTTTTTCTTGCTTACCAAAATAATAACTTAGCCCCCATGTAAACTGGTAAGTATCCATCGGATGTTCTAGGTATGAAGGTATATCATAAAAATCAAACCCAATTCTCGCCGATATGGAACTCGATATTTCATATTCTAAACTTGTCCCGTATGAAGAAAAGAATGCAGAGCTTTTATTGTAGCCAAATGCAGATGTAGCACCAAATTTCCCAACAACTTTCAAATCACTGCTGATTGGATAGTTACCACGTACGCCAATAGTAGCAAGATGTAAAGTGTTATGATCATAACCTTGTATAAAGTCATAACTTGTATAAGCACCAAAGTTCCGATTTATATCATAACCGAAATCAAATTTTCCACTCAGGCTAAAATTATCTCTTTCATCATGAAAATTTGTTGAACCAGTACCTAAACTGGTGCCAACCCATATTTTTTCATCGATAAATCCATTAGCATATGCTTCCACACAAAAGGGAAACAGGAAAATAATAGAATATATCAATTTAATTAGTTTCATTTAGCCTTACACCCAAAAATAATTTATATCCTTTTAAGAGAAATAATATACGTTTATTATTTCAATTATTTAATAGAAATACATGTATCGCCAATCATAGCATAAACTGAATGTTTATTAGTTGAATACTTAAACTCACCTTGTAGATTTAACAAGGAATAAACTATTGCATCGATATTTATACCATTGGAGGTTTTTGTTCCGCCTATACTAGGATAATAAATTCCATGATCTATAAGACTTGGCCATCTATCGTGCTGCCTTAGAGTTAGTGAAGGTTCAGAATAATTGTATTTACCCCATAAATCATTATCAAATTTTTTCCATTCGTTTAAGTCAGAAATAAAATAATCACGTAGCGTTTTATTCGTCATTATTGGTACCCAATCAGTTCTTCCAGCTATTTTTTCAAGATTGTAAAACTCACAAGTTGCTTTACCCTTAAATTGTCGGAAATATCCTTTTCTATACTGAGTATAACCTGCAGACTCAAGAATTTCACTATAACCTTGTTTCTCAACCCATTCTATATGAGGTGGTGCAGCATAAATCGCACCCTCTTTCACTGTACTGTACCTAAGAGGTATGCAGTTTCCTGTGCCATCAGAACATGGGTACCCATTCTGTGCTACAAAATGAACATCTTTCTTAACTACCTGTAAAGTACCTGATTCATTACCCTTATATTCAACTGCTACAGACAATTTGTTTATTTCTTTATTCTTATTTTTTAAATAGATAATTAATTGACCATTGTGATCAGTCACACTATTCTTAGATGATAAATCCAAAGTAATATCATCAGTATTTATATTTGTTGATACTTCGAGTAAAGCATTTGGTACAGGATTTAGGTTATAATCTAAAAGTGTCGCTGTTAACTGATTAAAATCCTTGCCATTTGCCAATGCATAATTTCTATTTATTACTAAACTGGATTCTTCAGAGAGCTGACCAGTTGATGCATTACCTATATAATCAATAATCGAACTAGTTAAAATATTTTCCTTATCATTAGCATCTTCTATTCTAAATCTATATGTACCAGATTTAAAACTAGTTGTTGTAATATCTATTTTTGTACCTACTAAATTTTTCTGAGCAAGATTTACATCCTCAGCCCGTAATGAACCATCTAAGTGTAAAATATTAAAACTATCATTAATGTTTGGTATATTTACTTCTGCAAGTTTTTGTTCTTGACCATTAGCTACTATGACATATTTTAACATATTTAATGATAGATTTCTGTTTACTAGACATGTCGAATAGTATTTTTTTGAGGCGTCATAATCAGACAAATCACCATTGTTAAGGTTAAAAGACTTAAAACTTCCATAATTTTTTATTAAGTAGTCTTTATCTTTTGGCCATTTATCTAATTTAGAATTTCCAGATAAAAATAACGCTTGGATATCTTCATTTGAAGGTATAACACCTAATGTTTGACAAAATAAATCAGCCGATTCCTTAGTGTAACCTGAAATAGTATTTTTCACCCCAGAGTCCCATATTGCATCCACATTAAAACCTTTAGAGGTTGCCTTTAAATACGTGTATGGTGCAATATACATATCTTTATTAATAAAAATATCTTCCCAATCAGCATCTCCACCTTTAGCTGAAGCTTTTATTTTCATCAACCCTGATGTATAACCACCATAGTGATCGGCAATAATATAGCTAACATAATGATCATCAACACTAGACGTTAAAAAAGTAAATGTTTTATTAGATGTAGATTCAGGATGTTTAGATAAAACTGTTGCAGTGAAACTTTGAACAGACACTAATTGCCACTCTTGATTTTCAGGATCTGTAATTGTAAGTTTCTTTAATTTTGATAAATTAATTTCTAACTTTTCACCTATGATCGCATCAATACCCTCTTGTTGAAAATCATAATTAATTTCACTTATTTTAGGTGGGTGATTTATTGCTTCAGAAATAGTAACATAAATCAATCCCATTACTGCTTCATCTGGTTTATCATCATCATGAACTGTAAATATAATTCGATTCCATCCAGAAAGTTCAGGAGGAGTAAATATTATATTATTATCATTAATTGTGACTTTTCCTAAATTTTCTCCCATACCCTGAACTTGCACGGAATCAGCATTGAGATAATAACTATTTTTCCACTGTTCCCCAAACAAAACTGGAAGGTTTAATTTTTCATCGTTGCCATCACTCAATGTCATTGCATAAGAGATTGGTGCTAACATAGGCTTTTCAGCTTTAGTCGCTAATACATTTAATGAAGCTTTCACTGATGCACTTCCAGTTTGATGTGCATGGTATGAATACTTACAAAACTCTCCGTTAGGTATATCTACTGTTACACCTAAACCTTGTAAACTAGGAGTACCACAATCTAAGTTATCAACATCAGGATAAACAGAAGATATTTTAATATCATTTCCTCTAAGAAATGGGGTTAGATCTAAATATGTTTTCGTTTGTGGTTCCACAACACTAAAACCATCCATAGCTAAAAGTGCTGCAGACTCTTCGATAGTTGATGATGATTCTTTTTCTGCCCCTTCTTTTCCACACCCAATTAATGATAATATTAGTATTATAGGAGATAATCTAAATATACTTTTTTTCTTAAACATTATAAGTCTCTCATTTAATAAACATCAAATTCGTGCTTCAAATAATAATGTGAATTGCCCAGTATAAGTTGAACCTTTAAAATATTCTTCTGAAACTGGTTCAAAACTTACTTTTATTTTAGCCATTGCCCTTATTTGATTTTCAGAATCTATTACAATACGTTTTGTTGTTGTATTTATTATTGGCTCTCCATCAACTATTATTTTATTATTACCTACACATCCAGACGTACAAGTTGCATCATATTTAATTTCCTTTTTATCACCTTTATTAGAAATCAAACTAAAGTATTCATTATTTGGAGGTAACAAACCTAACCATAGACCATTTGGGAAAAAACCTGTTGCTGTTATCATATATGTTGTTTCCCCGCTAACTTTCAAAGGAAAGTGATACTTAATATCCATCGAATCTTGACCGTTAACGTCAACTAAGTTTATATATTGAGGAGTGTAATCTACCGTGAAATTAATATTAATAGGTAACAATTGACGTACTCTCACCCCATTAATTATATAATCATAAGTAGCTGTAACATTTATATTTCCATTATAAACCCCAGACTTCGCATGTGATTTATTAAAAGAATCATACCATACTTTCCCATCTATTTTAGAAAAGTATACTTTATAGTGTGTAATTGGATTTGATAATTTATTTAATCTAAAAACATGAGAACCATTACCCTTTCCAGTAACTAAAATATCTTTCCCATACACTGAAGTTATTGCTGTCCCAGTGGATTCATCAGAGGAATCAACATAGTTTGCCAATCGATACATCATCCCCTGGATTGATATAGGAACAATGACTCTTGTCGATTTATTAGTTAGGGATAATTCGACTATATCATTATTTACTATACCACCAGGGATAACGTATTCAGCTGAAGGTAAATTTATTGGGATATCCCAATACAATGGTACTTGCCCATTGGCCTTATTCTCAAGGCTTGAATTATCAATTCTATCACCTTTAATATCAATATTTATTTCAGATGAATATAAGTATGAATGATAAGATATACTAAATAGTATAAAAAAACATGTAAAAACATTATAAATTTGTGCGTTCTTCATCAAATACCCTTATTTGATACAACTTCACTTTGTACCATGTCTAATGTTTCTTTAAAGTCTAAATGATGAGTACTTAGCTCAATATTCATCTTTTTAGCATTTACCATTTGATCATGAAGTTCTATATTTAATTTGCGACCAGAGAGTATATATGAAACCTTAGAACATCGTTCTTTATTTTCAGAAATAGTATTTTTTGGACACGAATCTAAAACCGCCCTTATATAAGTTCTACCATTATTTTCAATATAAACATTGTTTTTTTCATATTTAATTTTATAGCTTAATGGCTTATCTTCCTTTGCTGGAACTATAAGAATTGGAGCAAAACCCATCGCAACCTTTACCGAGTGTGTAATCGGTTCCCCTTCACTAAAATAAGGAGTTGGAATGAAAGATAATTGATAAACCTTATCAGTCATCGGCATACCAAAGTTTTTTAGATCATACTCAACTTTAAATGTTTTATTAAGTTTTGGCTCAATAATTGTTCTTGCAGGACGAACCAGTAAACTCCATTTGTCAATATTACTCCTAACATATTCTGTTTTTTTTATTTCACCATCTACTACGTTTATTTCAGATACACCTACTTGAATAAATTGACGATAATCTTCAGCACTAGTTATAATGAATTCTGACTTATTTTCTTCAGAAAACTTTATCATTGAATCAATACCAATAGAATGTGAATTAAAAGATGTAAAACACAACCCAAAAATGATTATTTTAATTTTATTATTCATTTAATTAATCTCACTGCAAATATTTTATCTATATCAACTTCATCTGTAATAACATAGGCGTCTAGATTATCTAATAGAGAACGTTGTTCTATAGAATAAGTGGTTTTGTATGGGACATAAACATAACTAACCTTCCCAATATTTATAGATTTAGAGTCTAGGCCAGCTTGGTTTAATTTTTCAATTATTTTTTCTGCTTCTGTAGTAACTTCATACTTACCAATATAAATTAACAAGTCATTATTATGATCGATTTTTTTCACATCTAAGCTTTCATGCTTATAAATTAACAAGCCATCATTATTTAGACCAGGTAAGCAATATGCATATATATATCGGCTTCCGATTAAATCTGAATCATATACACATTCCCTTTTATCTGAAATTATCTTAAAAGCTTTATCTTGATAGTAATTAATACGAAAAACCCCATCTGTAGATAAAACCTCGATATTCCTGCACCCATTACCTATACATCGTGCAGTATTTATAGGATCACCATTAATGTCATTTAAAATAAAAATTTGACTTTTAAGCGGTATAATTTCACTGTTAAGATGATAATAATTTCCAGGCATAACAAAGTATTCATCATTATCAAGAGCATTAACATTAATAGACTCATCGTCTAATTTAAAATTAATAAGAGAATATGCTGGAATACTTACCATTTTTTTCTCATTAATATCAACGGCATCGCTATACCAATATTTTCCGTTCTTAAGCGCAATATAATCTACAGATTCTATTTCTGAAGATTCTGTGCTCATAAGCTTTGGGGTCAGCTCTATAAAAGCTTGTCCTTTTTGAAAGGTTCCACTAACACCATCAGATGAAAACATTTGTGTGCCTGAGATATTTGCAGAAATTGAACGTTCCCCTTCTGAATTTATATAACTATAAGTATCATATTTTGCAATATCAGTATTACCTTGTAAGGACAAAGCTGCTTCGGTCGTAGTATTACTTTCACCATAGCGCTTAATGCCTATTTGTGATGTGCTACTCCACCCATCATTATTAGTCAAATAACTAACATCAGTGTAAGAATAGGTTTTTTTGTTATCCATAATACTCATCCCAATACGACTCGAAACATTATCTCCCCAATGGAAATTCCAAGAAATACCAGTATTATATGACTCTTGATCAAATTGATTTTTATTATAAGATGCGGACACACTAATATCCCCACCAAACAATGGACGAGACCAAGTAATAGAAACGTTATCATTTAAGGATTTAAAATTATTTCCTTCATACTCATATCTAAAATAATTAATATAAGCATGTCCATTAAAAAAACGACCTGATAAGCCAGCACCATATTCTTTAAAATTATTGAGACCATATAAATTATGAGATAGAACATCTATATTATTTAAATCATCATGCTTCATTTCTCTAAAATTAAATGACATAGGAGTTATATTTAATTGTGCAAATTGATACTCATCTCCATTACTAAAAAGCCCTAAAGAGTACTGGATGTTAATATTTTCATCAAAAGATAAACGAGATCCTAATATAGTCTCAATATTATCACCATTAGTAGTAAAACCAGAACCAATTAACCAAGATTCTGTAGCTCTATGGGTCACTAGTGTGCTAATGTAATTCCTATCATTCGAATAATCATTATATTTATAATACCCATAAATATTTCTATTTTTATTTTCTAATTGTCCAACTTCTAATCGATAATCCCAACCGCTGAGTGGAAGTGCGAATGATGAATTATTTACTACAGAACGTTTCTCTTCAAGAATAATATTTGATCCTTGTTTCAAACGTAACGTAACCGTATATGTTCCTATTGGTAATTCATCGTATCCTATAGAGTTCTCACCAGAATCCACTACTTTTGTAACAATAAGTCGATCATTATTATATACTTCTAACTGTCCTCCTTGTGGAGAAAAGAAATATAATCTTTGTAATGAGGAATACTCATTCTTTATTAAATTATAACTACTACCAATGATTGCAGAAACCCCTGAGTAGTTTGCTCCACTAATAAGAAAATCAGTGCTATTTAGGTTTATATTTCTATCATTTTTATACCCTAAAACAGTTCGACTACCCTCTGATTCATAATTATAAAGCAATCTATCTATATCAAAACTACTTTTACTATCCATACTTTGTAATTTCGAATCAAACGAAACATACCCATTAGGTAAGCCTAACAAACTTTCATTATTCCAATTTAAACTTTGATTATTTTGGTTAACATATGTATATAAATTAGACCAGTTAATTAATGATACTCTAGAATTAACTGGATTATAATACTCCACCTCTCCAGTGAATGGTATAAACATATCTGTTGAAACAAATATACGTAATAATTTTGTATCATAATCAAAAACAAATTCTACTTCCCCTGGAATATCTTCAGGTATACAAGAAGAAAGTACACTTTGACAATTTGGGTTAGCTTTAACACCTTTATTTAGCTTATCAATAATATTTTCTATATATTTTTCTTTTAATTTTTCACCCACCAAAAAATCAAAAATCACCTTATTAGATTCTTTATTATTTGTTAACTGAAAAAAATCATAACTTACGTTAGCAACAATATAGCTACTTTGTTGAGAGCCCTCTATAACTACTTCTATGCGATCTTCATGCTGTTCAAAAAAGTCAACAAATTCCATAGGAAAATAACTAGCAAATGCTGAAGGATTACACCCAACAATTGATAGCGTCAATATTGTAATTATTTTTATTTTCATAAACTCATCGCCTCAACTTGTACCCTCAATGTTCCAAAACATTGTTGAGACACAAATCGTTCCTGTGGTATTTCAGGATAATTGACTGTCATAAAATGCTCATCCGAAATACCTTTGAATACAGTTCCTTCTTTGCTCCAAGAATTACTATTGAGCTTCACTTCCACATCAAACGCACCATAAACTTCACATTGGTGTGAAGACTCGGCTAGACTTAACCTATATTCTATTGGCTGGTCATTCAAAGAAATCACTTCAAATGGAATCTTTAAAGGATCAAATGATCGTTCTTTAGAAGAGTAATTCGTCACAAATAGAGAATTTCTAACTCTAATTTCAATTGAGTCTGTTATATTACTTTCTATTGTAACCTTTGGAAAAAAAGTATGACTATGAACAGCAAAAGCATCTGAAGCATACGCAAACATTAATGCAACTTGAAAATAGATAAGTTTAATCATTAAAGCGCCCTAAAGTAAGGGGCTCCCAGCCCCTTACTTTTATTAAATCAACAATATATGTTATAAGTATTTATAATGACTGAGTAGACACCGCAACTTGTGCCATGACTTGCCAAGTTTGGTTAGAATCAGCACCTTCAAGACTTACTTTATCACTAGCTTTTCCAAGCTTAATTGATGCTGGCATACCACTTGAGTATTTTTTACTTGTTGTATTAGAAATAACATCACCATTGGCTGTAACTGTAAAATACCCATTCTGGTCACCATCACTCACGAGACCACCTGTACCTGATTTTAGATTTGCAAGGGAGACATTATATTCAACCCCTTCGTTATCAATTGATGGATCAAAAGAACCATCAGATAACTCTTTATCTTTCACTACTTTAAAATTAAAGACTGATGAATCAACTAAATTTATTAGACCAGCCTTATTCTCTAAAGACATAACACCATTGCTTGTATTTACGTTCGACAACAAAGATTGTCCGTCAAAACTAACCAGCCAATAACCAGCTTCACTAGTTGATGGAGCTGGCACTGTGCCTGACCACTGAAAACTTGCTGTACCCATATCACCCGTACCCGTCGCACTTAATGCCAAATTACTAAATGCTAATGATGCAATAGTCGTTAAAGTTAGAACTGTTTTTTTCATTTGAACTCCATATAATTACATTATTTTTACTTACAAAAATTGATTAACCACTTCTTCTCTCAACACTATCATTTGATACAAAATCCAAGTAATCGGAACAGTTATCAATAATAATCTTGTCATCTTCAGCTCTGAAATGACATCAAGCTAAGACTAAATCTTGCAACCTCATTTAATACACAACTCAAACAAGGAGCATAAAGTGATACAAAAATGCATACTTAAAAACTTTCTATTTTTATCAATAGAAAATGATTAAATTCAAGACTTACACTTAAACCAAATACAGAAAGTAAGCATACGTTTCTTGCTAAGCGATAATTACAAAAATATCAAAAAACGACAATCAACAAAACCTTAATCCTGGCAATAGAAAAACTATCACCCTGAGATATTGACTTTCTCTTGTACTAATTTAGATTTAATAAAAAAATATAAATTATAATGAAAATATGCATAACTCATTTCATCAAAATCTTACTAGTAAAGTAGAACATGGCTTTAATATCAAAAGGTTAAATTATGATCTATTGAGAAAAGCAAAGGGAAATAGACAATAAATATTTTTTTTTATTTTTTTTGTTTTATTTTTTTTTAATTACATTATTATCCGCGAGATCTTTAACCAACGTAACATCAAATTTACATACGGGAAACAATGAAAATCACTCATTTACCTCTTAATGCACTTAGAGCATTTTTAGTGTCAGCTAAATATTTAAGTTTTACTGGAGCTGCTACAGAGTTATGTGTAACACAAGCAGCGGTAAGCCAATTAGTTAGAAACCTTGAGGCTCAACTAAATGTAAGCTTATTTATACGTCAATCAAGAGGTTTAACTTTATCAGAAGACGGTAAAGTTTTATATCCAGTATTAAAGGATGCATTTAATAATATAGCTCACGCATTACAACATTTAGAGCATGGTAGCTTTAAAGAAACAGTATCAATTGGTGTCGTTGGTACTTTTGCATTAAATTGGTTATTGCCTCGTATTGACGATTTTAATATTAATCATCCTTTTATTAAGTTAAAAATATCGACAAATAACAATACTATTGAACCTAGCTTTCAAAATTTAGATTATATAATTAAGTTTGGCCAAGGGAACTGGCCAAATATGGATTCCTTTAAAATCATTGAAGCTCCTTTTTCTGTATTATGCAATCAAAGTTATATGAATAATATTACTAGCACTCAAGATCTATTAAAATTAAAATTATTACGATCTTACAATATAGATGAATGGCCAGCTTGGTTTAAAGAAGCAAATATATCAGTCCAAGCCCCAGAATTAGAGACCATAACTTTTGATTCTTCTATAACAATGATAGAGGCAGCCATAAAAGGTTACGGTATAGCATTAGCTCCACCTATTATGTTTCAAGAACACTTAGATAATTGTGTTTTATTTCAACCATTTAACATTTACTTAAAAAGAGGGGGTTATTGGTTAACAAAATTAAAAAGAAAAACTGAAAGTAGCGGTCAAATATTGTTCAAAACCTGGCTTATTGAAGAAGCAAATAAAATGTCTATTATTAAATGAATTAACTATCATATAGAAAAATTTTAGATACACCCCCTAACTTTGTCAAACAAGTAGGGGGTTTTCTTTATTCATACTACACTTTTATTGTCAAAAATCGCTATAATCCACCCTCTGTTCCCTACAATCGACTATTTAAATTATGACTAGAAAACATATCTACATCGCCTACACTGGCGGCACGATCGGCATGAAACGTTCTTCTCATGGCTACATTCCTGCCGATGGTTTTATGACTCAACAGTTGCAAGCAATGCCTGAGTTCCACCGCGAAGAGATGCCACTTTTTACGGTACATGAATATTCTCCACTAATGGATTCTTCTGATATGACGCCAAATGACTGGCAGCATATCGCTAATGACATTAAAGCCAACTATGATAAGTATGACGGTTTCGTGATTCTGCACGGCACCGATACCATGGCCTACACGGCTTCTGCTTTATCTTTCATGTTTGAAAACCTTGGCAAGCCAGTCATTGTCACCGGTTCTCAAATTCCATTAGCAGAGCTGCGTTCAGACGGTCAGGCCAACTTATTAAATGCCCTGCACATTGCGGCAAACTACCCAATCAATGAAGTGACTTTATTTTTTAATAACCAATTGATGCGCGGTAACCGTAGTACTAAATCGCGTGCTGATGGCTTCAATGCTTTCACATCACCTAATATGCCTCATCTACTTGAAGCAGGGATCAACATTCAAGTCAGCAATCCAGACTTAATTGATAAAAAACCAAAAGGTGAATTTCGAGTTCATACCATCACACCACAACCGATTGGCGTGATTACCATGTACCCTGGGATCTCGCATGAAGTGATTCGTAACACATTGCGTCAACCCGTCAATGCAATGATCTTGCTGACCTTCGGTGTGGGTAACGCCCCGCAAAACAAAGAAATGCTTGGCCATTTAAAAGAAGCGTCAGAGCGTGGCGTGATTGTAGTTAACCTAACTCAGTGTTTAACTGGTAAAGTAAATATGGATGGTTACGCGACCGGTGTCTCTTTAGCAGAAGCAGGTGTAATTAGTGGTTATGATATGACGCATGAAGCAACCCTAGCGAAACTACACTACCTACTGAGTAAAGAGCTAAGCTACGAAGAAATTAAATCTCAGATGAAGCAAGTATTGCGCGGTGAGATGAGTTTATAAATAAAAGGTCACTAGTTTTGAGTCCCTAGTTACGCTTCGCTCTAGAAAAGCACCACTATTATTAAGTGGCGCTTTCCCTAGAAACTAGGAACTAGGAACTAGGAACTAGGAACTAGGAACTAGGATGATATTCTAATTCTCCACCTTCACTCGCAAAATATCCTCTTCCGCTTCTGAAAATTGCTTTTTAAGTTCAGCTTTCGATTTGAAAGTCACATCTCCACCCGCGGCAACCGACATATGCTGAGAATCATGGTTATGCTTTGACTGATACAGCATCACCGCTTGCATGCATGAATCGCGTTGCTCTTTGGTGATTGGCGAGCCATCTAACCAACGGCCCGTTTCAATGGCATAGTTTAAACGCTCGAACACTTCCGGTGTCATCGCATTCAGTAATTGTTCTACATTCATATTCTTATCCCTTTCGAATTATAGCGACAACATTAAATAGCCTCAGCTTAGGCTAAATAATGCAAAAATGTGTGTTAACGATTAAAAACTAACGACACCGAATTCACACAAAAACGCTGACCAGTTGTTTCTTGAGGACCATCTAAAAATACATGTCCTAAATGACTATCACATTGCGCACAACGGATTTCAGTTCGCATCATTCCATGACTATGATCTTCTAAATATTTAATTACGTTTTTTGAGATCGGTTTATCAAAACTTGGCCAGCCACAACCAGAGTCGAATTTATCATCTGAGGCAAATAAATCAGCTCGGCAACAAGTACATTGATAAATACCCGTTTCTTTATTATGAAGCAATGTACCTGAGTATGGTGCTTCCGTTCCCCCAAGACGACAGATTCTATATTGTTCTTCTGTTAGAGATGTTTCCCATTCTTTATCCGTCTTTTTCACAACGACCTCATTATTATGCACTGCAAAGTCAACCATTATTAAAGCAAAATTATTACCCTACTTTACCATTGATTGTTTTGAACAAAAACTTGCCAATGACCCATGATGTGGCACATACTTCCCCACAGTTTAAAATAGTGACTTGAATCACAGGAAACTATGGTTCATAGTCTCAATGTTTCCAAATTGGTAGTCATACCAATTCCAACAAGTAATTAATCATCTTAGCTTGTTAAAAAGCTCGCTAACTGTGCTATAAAATTTGTATGTAGTAACCTGCTAACAGAAATTTTATGCCTTGTTATCAAGCTTTTCTCTACGCTAATTTAATCTCTTACTTATTGGGTTTGGTATAATGAAATCAGAAACATACATGCTGGGCATGAATTAATCGACTTAGGATAATTCAGAAAGAAAGTAACTATTTTTTTTGATTTTAAACAAGTAAATACCGATTATGCCTTGCAGTATGTGATTAGTTTCTGTAATTTTACTACCAGTTATCTTTAATCTAAAATTAAGTTGTGGAGCAACTACAATGACTATCAAAGTAGGTATTAACGGTTTTGGCCGTATTGGACGTTTTGTTTTCCGTGCTTCTGTTGAACGTGACAACATCGAAGTTGTTGGTATCAACGACCTTATCGACGTAGAGTACATGGCATACATGCTTAAGTATGATTCAACTCATGGTCGTTTCAACGGTACTGTTGAAGTAAAAGACGGTAACCTTATCGTTAACGGTAAAACTGTACGTGTTACAGCTGAACGTAACCCAGAAGATCTTAAGTGGAACGAAATCAACGTTGACGTTGTAGCTGAAGCAACTGGTCTTTTCTTAACTGACGAGACTGCACGTAAGCACATCACAGCTGGTGCTAAGAAAGTTGTTCTTACAGGTCCTTCTAAAGACGCAACTCCAATGTTCGTTAACGGCGTAAACTTCGACACTTACGCTGGTCAAGATATCGTTTCTAACGCATCTTGTACTACTAACTGCCTAGCGCCTATCGCTAAAGTTCTTAACGACAAGTGGGGCATTGAGTCTGGTCTTATGACTACTGTTCACGCAACTACAGCAACTCAAAAAACTGTAGATGGTCCTTCTGCGAAAGACTGGCGTGGTGGTCGTGGTGCTTCTCAAAACATTATCCCATCTTCAACTGGTGCAGCTAAAGCAGTAGGTGTTGTACTTCCTGAAGTACAAGGCAAACTAACTGGTATGGCTTTCCGTGTACCAACAGCTAACGTTTCTGTAGTTGACCTAACTGTTAACCTAGCAAACGCAGCAACTTACGAAGAAATCTGTGCTGAAATGAAGCGCGCTTCTGAAGGTGAACTAGCTGGCGTTCTTGGCTACACTGAAGATGCTGTTGTTTCTCAAGATTTCATCGGCGAAACTAACACCTCTGTATTCGATGCAGCTGCTGGTATCGCACTTAACGACAAATTCGTTAAAGTTGTATCTTGGTACGACAACGAAATCGGCTACTCAAACAAAGTTCTTGATTTAATCGCTCACATCTCTAAGTAAGCATTAAGCAAGATCTTCATTTGAAGATAAGCTAAATAAAAGGCGACCATTGTGTCGCCTTTTTTGTTGATAGTTCCTGGGTGGCTAGTCCCTAGTCCCTGGGTTTTAACTGAAGCTATTTGTTTTACTGACTATAGTTATGATTTTGATGACTCCCTTCTTCAGGAAATCTTCTTTTCCTAGAGACTAGGGACCAGAAACTAGGAACCCACTCCATGAACCTAACCCATTTACCTATCATCAGTACTCTCTCTGACTGTGTCACTGTAGTCCAAAAAGACCAAGCAAAAATCATCCGAATTCAACATGCCAAAGCAGAAGCGGCAATTTCTTTATTTGGTGGTCATATTATTTCATTTAAACCGCTGAATTCAGAAGAGTTAATTTGGACTAGTGAAGATGCAGTTTTTGATGGAAAAACTCCTCTACGTGGCGGCATTCCTGTTTGTTGGCCATGGTTTGCTCGCATTGCTAAACCTGCACATGGTTTTTGTCGCACATCAGAATGGGAACTGGTTGATCATCGTGAAAATGAACAAGGCGTAATATTAAAACTCGGTCTTTGCCCTTCTAAAGAAACATTGGCGATTTGGCCTCATCAATTTACCGCCTTTCTTAATGTAGAAGTATCAGAGCAACTTAAAGTCACTCTGGATATTAAAAATACCGATGATCATGCATGGACATTTTCTGGTGCGCTGCACAGCTATTTCAACATTGCCAATATTTTAGACACTCAAATCATTGGTATGGGTGAGCATTACATCGATAAATTACAAGATGGAAAAGTTTGCTTAGGTGGAGATATACTTACTATCTCTTCAGGTGTCGACCGTGTTTACACCCATCCAACCAAGCAAGTGTGTATTTCAGATCCTCAAAATCAACGTACTATCCGTGTAGAAAACCAAGGTGATAATGCTGCTGTCATCTGGAACCCGTGGGAACTTGCACAAAGCATGGCAGATATGAAAGATGATGCTTATACCAATATGGTGTGCGTAGAGTCAACTTTATATGCTGAAACACTTGAAGATGGCTACACACTACAACCAGGTGAAAGCTATCAGTTAAGTACTCAAATTGGCTTAAAGAACTAATTTAGCAATTGAAAACTTAAAATGAATAGAACCAGAATCTGTTGATTTTTGCTGTATCTATTTTACTCAACAATACATCGGTAGCCACATCATAATAAACGCCAGCAATATCATACTGGCGTAATTTTTTACTAATTGAGCATATCTCGTTGATGTCGTTTGGCAGTGCAAGTTTGGCGCATCTTGATGAAGTTGCTCCTACAGTAGTTCGGTTATGGATCCTTATTTTTCATAAAAGGTTATTGTCATATGCCAATATCATTTATATATTAGTGTAAATGGTCAGGTAAAAGAGAATACTATGTTATTTGCCATCCCATGCAGCGAAACCTCTCTTTTTAATCACTTTTCAAAGGCCCCTCGGATTATGTTGTGGAATAGCCAAACTAATTCCAAACGAATCTTTGAATTACCTAAATCATCGCCGTGTTGTGGTCATAAACACTTATGGCGTAAAGTGATAGAAGATAATCGAGTAGATGCCGTTGTTGTTCGTTCAATTGGCTCAAATATGCTAAGTGCACTGTTTAAGCTCAATGTAAAGGTCTTGAGCGCACCACGTGGATTCTGTTTGGATGACTTTGACGTTAGCCGCTTAACGCCAGTGACTGAAATGGCATTTGCTCGCCAATCGCATAGGAAAAATAAAGCGAATTGCTCGAGAGAAAGTTCGACACACGCATCTACAATTGATCTTCGAGAAGTATTTAGTGGAGACAAAGTTCCTGGACAATGCGATTTGAATAATAAGCTTTCACCACAAGCGCTCAAACACTTAACGAAAGTATTCAAATCAACGGACCAGCCAGAGAAGTAACAATGACCTACTTAATCAGCTTTACCATATTTTTGGCTGTTACAGCTCTAATGGCAGTAGGTGTAATGCTAAATCGTCAAACCATACAAGGCAGTTGTGGTGGACTTACTAGGATCGATATAGAAAGAGAGTGTAACTGCATAGACATATGTGATGATCATGCTCGTGTACTTTACCAAATTCAAGAACCGAAAAACTCTACTTTTTAGGCTATGTCTATGATTCCCGATTCAACATGAGTGCTTGACCATGTACTAAGCTTTGCGCAACTTTGGCTCTAGCACATTTCACGATATTACCAAACGTCTGCCTAGACACACCCATACTAGCTGCTGCTGCAGCTTGACTGAGATCTTCGAGGTCAGCTAAACGCAACGCCTCGAATTCCTCATCTAACAGTTCAACTTTATCGAGTTGAGAAATTGGCACACCATTAGGTTTAAAACACTCATATGGTGCCCTTTGGCAAATGTTTCGCTCTTTTTTTGGTCTAGCCATTTTTGTTTCCTCCTTAATTATGGCCTGGGCTTGTCGCCTTTTTTACACGAGTAGTAATTTATGTCCATCACTATCCCAAACAATCATCAACAATGTGCCGTTTGTTCCAAGCCTTTCTTCAATAATGACCATACCCTCGAATTTGCTCTTATGGCTGATGGAGGCGTGATAGGCAAAATTGTACCCACAGAAAAAGTACAAGGCTATAGACATAATGACTCCCACGAAGGTGCTAGCCTCCAGTTTCGTGGGTTAGCGAAGCCAGAGCCATAATTAGTTTACTAAAGAACTAAATTAGGAGGCTAGCATGAATAACGATACCACT
>NZ_JBHGNY010000018.1:0-43784 GCF_053544035.1 Vibrio sp. E150_018
AATTATCATTGAGTCGATCATTTAAGATTGAACTCGTACATAAGTTCGCAAGTATCAAATAATGGGGTGTTGACATGAGGGAGTCTACATAAGTGTATTAGCAAGAAACTCGGATAAACCCGAATGGATTTTATACACGATCGTTGCTAATCAATTCATTTATTGCCATAAGATACCCTCATAATGGTTTTTTAAAAGCATTTAGCCGATTTTATGCGATGGAGAAAGCGAGAATTGGGTTTAGCGAGCCAGTTGTGACAGGGGGGGATTTTCAATACTTACACATTATTATTAATTAACAATGACTTATAATTAAATTTATCAAATCACATCTAAGCATAAGTTCTCGCTTTCACACAAAACCGCTTATTATCCAAAAAATTGAATTATAACTGTATAGACATACAGAAAGAGATTTACCTTACAGAAGGATACTTAATATACTCAGCACATGTTAAGTAGATTCCTGCTCTCGCTTAGGCTCGGCTGGAATGACGCTCTAATAATGTTTGAGAATCCAAATCGCCGCCTTTAATCACTCAATCCCTACTATGCTTTCCCCCTGATAATGATAGAATCTCCACATCAGAATTATCGAGAGACTCTATGTTTATCCATCATGTTAACGACATCAACTGGCTGGTGATTACCGCTTTTGAAGAACTGAAAACACTATTTATTGAAGAAGCTGGGGCGATTCCATCTTGCTTTTCTACCACCAGCGAATTGAGCCTGATTGATCAAGCCAAGCGCACTTATGGATATTTGCCTACATTCCGAGGCACCATCACCGATACCGGCACTTTTCAAAGCCCGGACAATGAAGAAGATTTGAATCCACAGCTTGCTTGCCTCGTTGAGGGGCGTGGTCGGGTGTTTATCTATCACGGCGGTTTTGTCGCTTTTGTGGATGACGAGCAAACCTTTATTACCCGCATAGACTAAAACCATAAAATCCGATAAACAGCTCAGTGTTTATCGGATTTTTTATATGTGTCAGATTTAATGGATCAGAGCGCGTTAACTGCTCTATCAATTGTGGCGTTAATTAACTCAAAGCCAATTCATCACGCACAATTTTTGCACCCGCACTCAAAGCACGCAATTTTGCTGAGGCGATATCGCGGGAAAGTGGAGCCATGCCGCAGTTGGTGCAAGGGTAGAGCTTATCCGCATCCACGTATTGTAGTGCTTTTCGTAGTGTATTAGCGACTTCCTCAGGCGATTCAATGGTATCGGTGGCGACATCAATTGCACCAACCATGACCTTCTTGCCTCGGATCAATTCAAGTAGTTCAATCGGCACGTGTGAGTTATGACACTCCAGTGAAATGATATCGATATTGGATTGTTGTAATTTAGGGAACACCGCCTCGTATTGACGCCATTCTGAACCGAGCGTTTTCTTCCAATCGGTATTCGCTTTAATGCCATAGCCATAGCAAATATGAACAGCAGTTTCGCATTTTAGCCCTTCAATCGCTCGCTCTAAACAGGCGATTCCCCAATCATTCACATCATCAAAAAACACGTTAAAAGCTGGCTCATCAAATTGAATAATATCCACGCCTGCCGCTTCTAACTCTTTGGCTTCTTGATTTAAGATCTTGGCAAATTCCCATGCTAATTTCTCACGGCTACCATAATGATCATCATATAAGGTATCAATCATGGTCATAGGGCCAGGCAATGCCCACTTGATAGGCTGAGTCGTTTGTTGTCTGAGGAATTTTGCATCATCAACAAACACTGAACTTTTACGACTTACAGGACCGACAACCATTGGGACACTCGCCTCATAACGATTACGAATAGTCACGGTTTTGCGGTTGATAAAATCCACGCCATTTAAATGTTCGATAAAGGTAGTCACAAAGTGTTGTCGTGTTTGTTCGCCATCGCTGACAATATCGACACCCGCTTGAGCTTGTTCATGCAGAGCAATACGTAAGGCATCATGCTTGCCATCGATAAGTGCTTGCTCTTCTAGCTTCCATGGTGACCAAAGGGTTTCTGGTTCTGCTAGCCATGATGGTTTCGGCAAGCTTCCTGCGGTTGAAGTCGGTAAAAGTGTTTTCATGATTCGATCCTTTACTTGATTAAGCCGCGACGTTTTTAAAACATTGCTTGAGGCTAGATTGATACGGCTTAATAAAATGTTCTTGGGCAAACTTTCCTTGTTCAATAGCAAGGCGGCTGCGTTCTTCACGGTCATACGTAATTTGTGTGAACGAATGATTTGAGCTTTTCAAACTAGGTTGGTAGTGCTCACCAGCGGTTGCATTCGCGTTGTAAATCTCTGGGCGATAAATCTTTTGGAATGTCTCCATCGTGCTGATGGTGCTAATCAGCTCAAGATTGGTGTAATCATTGAGCAAATCGCCAAAGAAGAAAAAGGCAAGTGGCGCACGGCTTTGTGGCGGCATGAAGTAGCGTACTTGCAGGCCCATTTTCTGAAAGTATTGTTCTGTGAGTGAGGATTCATTAGGGAGATATTCATCGCCAAGCACAGGGTGTTGATTGGTAGTTTTTCGATAAACTTTATTTTCTGACACGCTCAGGCAAATCACTGGGCGTTTGCTGAAGTGGTCGCGGTAAAGATCAGACTCGACAAAGGCTTTAAATATGTTGCCATGGAGATCGCCAAAATCATCGGGAACCGTAAATTGATCTTTATCTTTATTATGCTCACGTAACCGGATACTAAAATCGTAATCTCTTACATACGATGAAAAGTTATTACCTACAATACCTTGATGACGCTGACCAGTTTTGTTATCAACAATGCTAGTTTTTAGCACTTCAATTGATGGAAAAGGATCAGAATGGCTTTGAATGAGCATATCTACAGAAATGATGTCGAGCTCAACGGTGTAGCGATCGCTGGTTGGGTTATCCCAATGCGCAAGTGTATTGAAGCGATCGGTGATCATATTCAGAGTATTACGAAGATTGTTTTGACGGTTTTCACCTCGCGCTAAATTGGCGAAATTAGTCGTGGCGCGAGTGCTTTGCGTTGGCTGGTAGTTTTCATCAAAACTGATGCTTTTAATACTAAATGAAAATTCGTGGCTCATATCGATGACTGTCCCTATATCCGAAAAGATAACGTGCTTAATACCAATCGTACTAATTATCTGATCATCCTTGCTTGCTAAAAGACTCGATAACTTCGTTAGAAATTTTGATTATAGAATAACTACTTATCGAAAATTTCCGCCTTGTTCTCAAGTCTTTTTTCGGCGTAATTTCTGACCACCTAATTAGTGTGATTGGTATAATTTATAACCTTTTAAGCGCAGCATAGATATGTCATTTATTTACTAATGAAGATGAATAAAATTCATGTTGCTCACGATTCTCTACAAATATTCATAATTTGGTTTTACGATAATCCCTTGGTGACATGCCATATATCTTTCGAAAGCGATGCGTGAAATTATACGGATCGGGATAGCCTAGACGGTGGGCGATCATGGTAATACTCCAATCTCTGTGGTGCAGTAGATCAAGTGCTTTTTCCATTCTCAATTGGATCAATTTTTGGCTCGGTGAACATTGATATAACTGTTTTGAAATTCGATTCAGTTGTTCTTCACTTAAATAGCTTTTTTGAGCAATTTCTTTGACTGTCCAAGGTAAATGTAACTGCGCTTCAACTTGATTAAACACGCTGTGCACCCGCATCGCGGCATTCGATGGATTAAGCTCTGTTGATCCCATTAACACTCTAGATAATTCGCTTAATAGCAACTGACGAAAAGTTGCTCGTCCATGAATTTCTTGATGGGTTAAATTAAGTAGTGACCAGACTGATTCGCTAAGATGGGTCTGCTCTACCTTTTGTTTGCTTTGTTGGATTTGTTGCCATTTTTCAGTCGGAGGTAATAAAATCCACGCCATCTTCCAATAAGGACTTTCGCCTAATTCAAAACGAAAAGGGAGACCTTGCGGTAAAACAGTCACACTATTAGGTTGAATATAATGAACGCCATGACGAGTAGATAAGCAACCTCCCCCTTCTAAAGTAAACAAAATCGTATGGATTTCAGGTTCACGACGCTCAACAGAATACCCCTGCGAAAACTCCCCTAGTCCTGCCATTGAAATTTCTTCATTACTCAATTCAGGAATCTCTGAAGATACAATAAAGCGCTCTTTACATGCTTCAGCGAGATAAACATCATCTTGCCAATGACGATTGAGCAACTCTTGTTCAATGACGGATTTGCACAGGTTTTTCGAGGTTTCAAACATGTTGGTTTATTCCAAGCTCTTCTATATTCGCAGTCTAATTACAGTAATCACAGAGTCCGTTCTTTTAGGAAATGTACCATGTCCATTCAACCACACTCTTGCATACAAACCAATCCACCAACGTCATACTTGCCACCTAAGTTATTTTCTAAGGTAGTGAAACTGGCGTTTCCTGTGGCGCTACAAAGTGCTTTAGTTGCAATTTTAGCGCTGGCTGATGTATTGATGGTCAGTGATTTTGGACAAACCGCTACCGCAGCGGTAGGCATCGCATCTCGCTGGCATTTCGTGGCAATCATGATCATGGCCGCCTTAGCCACTGCCACTGGAACCCTTGTTTCTCAATACTGGGGGCGTGATGATAAAGAAACCGCTAAAACCGTCACGATGCAATCGCTGAAGTTTGGGTCAATTATCATGATCCCAGTAACCATTTTAATGGTGGGCTTCGGTTCACAAATTATGCGACTGCAAACTGAAGATATGCAAGTGATCCAACAAGGTGCCGACTACTTGCTGTATAGCCTGCCTTTGCTTATGTTAACTCATTGGGTAATCACCGCAGAAGCCAGTTTACGCTCAAGTGGTAACGCAGTGCTACCTTTGATTTTAGCCGCCATTACCATCGCGATTAATATAGCCCTTAACTTTTGGTTAATTCACGGTGGCTTCGGAGTTCCGGCTATGGGCGTGGCGGGGGCGGCACTTTCAACCACTATTGCACGTGTAGTACAGGTACTGCTTATTTATGGTGTGTTAAAATTTCAGCAACATTGGTTAATCATGAGCGATTACCAAAAGCAAAACACTCGCCTATGGCAATCTTATAAACGACTCGCGATACCGAATGCGTGTAATGCTGTACTGTGGGCCTTTGGTACGCTCACTTATCAGGTTATTTATGGCCACATGGGAACCACAGAGCTAGCAGTTTATAGCATGATAGGGCCGTTTGAAGGCTTATGTTATGCGATTTTTATGGGAATATCGGTGGCTTGTTCGGTATTACTTGGCCAATCTTTAGGTCGAGATGAATATCTACAAGCGCAAGCCATGTCTAAATTTTTCATAAAGTGCATTTTAGTCATGGGAGTGATTGCTTGCGGTATCATGCTATTACAGCGAAACCATGTGATCGCCTTTTTAGATCTCGATAGTCCTAACTTCAGCGGTATTGCCGATCCGGCTTTTGTGGTGATGAGTTTTGCTATTATCATCCGCATGCTTAATATGCTTATCATCAACGGCATATTACGCGCCGGTGGAGAGAATCATTTCTGCTTACGCATGGATTTTATTGCCATGTGGATGGTCGGTATTCCACTCACCGCTTATGGCGCTTTTGTCGAAGAATTAAGCTTTGCTTGGGTATACTTATTGATGATATCAGAAGAAATCGTCAAGTTAAGTCTGTGTTTTACCCGTTATTTAAAACGAAAATGGCTGAATAATTTAACCATTCAGACTATTTAACCTCAGATGAAGTTATTGAAAATACCGCATATGTTTCTGTCAGTGATGAATACTGACCACTAAATTGAGAATTAAATCGCAAAAAGCCAAGACGTATTCTATTGCGCCTTGGCTTTATAATTTAACTGCGCCATGGTGTGTTCAATAATCAAACAAAAACCTACGCAAACTCACTATGAAAAAAATCGCCCTCATCATCTTAGTTGGATTAGCTATTTGGCAATTTTTTTACCAAAGCCGCCCCCAAAATAATGCCGATTATAAACCTCAAATAGCGGAATTTTTTGGTATGGGTAGCACAGCGTCATCAAACAAACCTTCACAACAAGGTTTCGCTTGCGATAGTCGAAAAATGTGTAATGAAATGTCCACTCAAGCAGAAGCGGCCTACTTCTACCAACACTGCTCGAATCAACAATTACAAGTCGATAGTGATGGCACACCTTGTGGTAAGTTCTTCGATTAACATCAATAAGAATTCTTTTTCACCACACTTCAAAAGCAAAAACACCGAACAATTAAAGTTCGGTGTTTGTTTTTAACTTTCTTAAATTATCAGACAACGCGGTTAGCTTATTAGCCTTCTAATTCAGCATTGTGGTAGACCTGTTGAACGTCGTCACAGTCATCTAGCATATCTAAGAACTTCTGGAATTTAACGGCATCATCACCCGTTACTGGTGTATGATTTTGCGGAACAAAAGTGATTTCTTCAACATCCACAACAAGATCTGGGTATTCTTCATTTAGTGCTGTTTTCGCTTTGAAGAACTCAGTATGAGGAGCAAAGACAGTAATCACACCATCTTCTAGCTCAATATCGGTTACATCCACATCTTGCATCATTAGTGCTTCTAATACGGCTTCTTCGTCTTCACCTTTAAACTGGAATACCGCTTGGTGATCAAACATGTGAGCGACTGTACCAGGGCTACCAATTTTAGCGCCCGTTTTCACAAAGCATTGGCGAACATCTTGGAAAGTACGGTTACCGTTATCTGTTAAACAGTCAACGATCACACTTGCACCACCTGGTGCAAATCCTTCATAGCGTGCTGGCTGGAAATCTTCACCACCACCGCCATTCGCTTTATCTAATGCTTTTTCGATAACGTGAGCCGGTACGTTGTCTTTTTTCGCCTTAGCAATAAGGTGCTTTAGCGAAAGGTTCATATCAGGGTCTGAACCACCATTTTTAGCGGTAACGTAAATTTCTTTACCGTATTTAGAATAAACTTTAATTTTTGCGCCAGCTGTTTTTGCCATTGAGGCCTTGCGCACTTCAAAACTTCTTCCCATGGGAATGTTCTCTCTGATTCAATTTAACGCGTTATATTTATCATAAAAGTTTGCGTATCACTATTACCATTCAAGCAAATTGGCAATATGTCTCTTATGAATACCGATAACGAATTCGCGATTTAAGCGACACCCATTATCCGTTTGTATTTTTGGACTGCTTGTTCGAAGAATCTACGTTCATCTTCATTACGAATTTTTTCAGCTTCGGTTAGCAATAGTTCAGGTCCAGCTTTTGCTTGCTTTAACTGCCAAACTGCATATGAAGCTTGCTTATCCAATTCAATTTTATTTTTCTCAGTTGGTGACAACAAAGATAAATTTATAGACATTAAAATGGCCTATGCTCAAGAGTCGTTAGTCACAGGAATATACCATAGCAGAGGGCAAATGATAAAAAGATATTCATCGGTTTACAGTGTAAATTTAGGATATTTAGTAGCAAGCAATTCAACGAGCTTAGTAAACAAACCATATTGCTATACCCTTCGTACTTAAAGCTGCAGCTTTTTTCTCAGCGTTCACTCGCCCCAATCACATAGACAAGCTATGCTCATGGGGCCTCACTCACTTGCCGCTCACTGCAACTCCAATTACTTTGGGTATATATCCAAGTAATGGCAAAAATAGAAAATAAAAAGACAGAATGAATAAACACCCTGTCTTTATAAACTATTCCTCTTAACTGAGGTTAGCTAAGTATCTCAATGAAGTAAGCCAAGATCTCTCGCTTCTTCTAACGTTAGACCGCTTTCACGAATCTCTTTTAACATTTCGATTCGACGTCTCGCTTCAGCGCTTTTCATTTGCTTCGGCGTCGCTTGAGAATTCGAATCATCATTATTATCCCAACTTGTTGCAATTCCAGTCATGTCATCATGATCAATTGAATTAATCGACATAAGTACCTCCAGAAAACCATGCGGAAACAAAGTGGATATTAAGCAAACTAATGTCCACTTGTTAAGTAAATAAAATACAGAGTGTGACTAAACTCAGAGTTCAGAAACAAGTTGCGTTTTCCATTCCATTTACCGCTTTTGTTTCTATTTAACTGGGTGTAGCGTCAAAGGCTCGCCATTCTAAAAGCGACAATTTCAACTGTCACAATTAGCAATTAAACCTTCACTCAATAATAAATAGCAGATTGACGCATTTTAGGTAAATTTTTTTTGCTGGCAAGTTCAAAATCAAAAATTTATGCCTTCAACACAAGCAGCCTTAGAGTAAAACAACTACAATCAATTTATAGCTCGAAGACTCAAGAAAGAGGCTCGCAATGGAACTCAGCACTTGGTTATTTCGCCTTCAATGCCACCAACAAGATACTGGTAATCATAATATTTCGGAGTTGGTTTCCCTTATCCACTCTCCGCCTCCGCAGCTTTGGTCGGAATCGGAACCATTATCGGAAACGCATATTAAAGCGATCAAGTCTTGGCTTGATGGCTGTTTGTTGTTATTTCATTATTTTAATGGTCTCGAACATCATCAGATAGCTTATCAATATATTCAATTGGCTTATGCACGCTTACAAAGCATAACTGCCAACCCACACACTCAAATTGAACTAAGATATTGGGGAGCGGCGTATCTCGACCAATTAACGGTAATGATGTTGGAATTTTGCCAAAGACAACCAGAGTGGCAACAAGAAAGTAATCAACTTATAGAGCTGCATATTGCTTTTATGGCACCATTAGGTGAATTAAATATGAGAAATAGAGAACAACGTCGTTTTTAAGCATACAACTTGATCTATCGCACTTGATCATCGTTCCGAAAGCATGAATAACCTTCCCCCTTGATCATGCTTTCATATTTAATTATAACTAATTGAATTTAAATAATTAATAAACATTCGCCATATCATCTAATGCACGTATCACAGTTTCATCGAGATGACCATCAAACACTTGCTTGCAAACTTTGCGTCGTACAGCTAACCCTGCAATTAATCTTTCAATGGAAAGGTGCTTAGATTTGGTTTCCTGATTAAATAATTCAATAGTTTTGCTTAATGTCTCATAAGGCAACACCTCTTCACCAACTCGTAACCAATCCAGCTTACTCATCAGCTCCTCGCACTCTTCTTTGATAGAATTGAACGGATGTCCTGTCATGGCTGATAAAGCTGTTATACTGCGTTCCAAGGCTTGTGGTGAGGTATATTTAGATAGAGTGATCGTTAACTCATCCGCATTGATCTCTACAAGGTGTTTTTTAAGCTTCACTCTACGACCTAGACGGCCTCTTGGTGAAGGATCTTTACGTTGAATCGGTTCAAACTCACCATCAATAATTTCCGCCAATTCTTGCAGCTTTTGCTGAGACACCAGTTCATGACGTAGTGGGTTTGGCAAGGTTGGTGCCATATTTCGCTTGCCTGCATTGGTGGTGCGAGCACGAGAAAATCTTAATACCTCTTCAGCATCGCAACGGATATTGATCTGATAATCTTGAACTTTTCCTTTATCCTTTATGGTCGTGATCGTTAAATGATAACCCCATAAATTCACCACAAAAAGATCTTCAGTGGTTTTGCCTTCCGATAATTTTCTTAATTCACGGATAAGATCCATCGAAAAACGACGCCATTCGATGTTACGAGCGAGTTTCTGATTAATCTCGCTGAGCAGCATAGATTCAGTTAAACGGCGCACCAAGCGGCTTCTAAAGAAGGTATACAGTTGAAACACGAGTGTATGCTGTTTCAGAATTTCAGGTGGGAATAAGAAAAAGTAATCTTTGGTTAGCAGCTCTTCAAAGAACGAAGGCTCCCAAACTAAAATATATAAGTTTGGTTTGATCCTAATTTCACCCGAGGCATTTTCTGTTGGTGCTTCATCTGAAGCGGTGATCGTACGAGCAATAAAGCGGAAACGATCACTCTTAAAACCTTCTGGCATATTTTCACTAAGCCAACGACCTGTTAATTCATGCAATTGAAAATCGGTAAATTCAATACGATCAATACTATCTCGGATTGAATCTCGTGCAGGGCCGCTGTCTTTTTTACCTCGTAAAGATAAAATATCAGTGATATACAAAGGGGTTTTATTTGGCATCTGTTTAGCATTCATATGATAATCATCCTGATGATGATCATGGTATTGAACGGTGAGTGTAAACAGAGCAAACAAGGTCATGAGATCATCAACCGTCATGATATTTTTTGATGATCGAGTTTCAATAATCGCTCGGGTTCCTGAAATAGAAACCATTGATTTTTGATAATTTTTTCTTGTTCTTGGTGGAGCCAAAGCTTGATCAATAATACCGGCCCAATTGGTTGGTGAAACCACGAATTGATCCGCTTCATCACGCATTGCTGGTGGTGTATATAAACCGTGTTCGTTGAGTAATTGACGATTTACTTGAGTTTGAGCCAATGCTTTAGAACGTTTTTGCTTTTCGGTTTGGCGAGTAGAATCGGTTTTTAAACTAGTAGAACCAAGTACAGAAATTAATTGATTTGGATTTATGAAAGTATGAAGCATTGTTTTGCCAGCCAGACCTTCTTCAAATCGAACTGGGGTTTGGCTAAATAAACCGATAGATACGGCAGCTCTTAATCGTTGCTGAATTGCAGCGCGAGTCAATTGTCCATCAGTGGCTTCAATTAATTCAGTTGTAGAGACTAAACCATCTTTACTGGATAAACCTTTAAGAGAAATTAAATTTAGTAGTTCTACAATACTTTTGGTGACACCTTTAAAATGTTGATATTGCTCAATCCAATCGATAGTGTGTTCTGAGATCTGAAATAAGTGTCCATCTTTGTGGTTTCGAGGGAGTTTGATCAAGATCTTTTCTTGAGTTGGCATATCAATTCCATTTGTCATTGGGTGTAAATTTCATATAGTTCCAAAAGAATAAATAAAAAAGATCAAAAAAGAAAGAAAAAAAATGCTTTTCTTTAAATAACTGATCTTTATGTTTATTTGATCTTAAATGGTTATATGATCTTATGATCTGGCTGCGATTTCTCTTTTAAGTATCTGAATATAAATAAGTTATTTTTTTCTTGTTTGAAAGCATGATCATAGAGTACCCAGAACGATGATCATTATCTAATAGAAAGCATGATCAATTTGAAACAGAAGCATGATCATTAATTTAATGAAGCATGATCAAACAAATAATGAAACGATGATCATCTATTATTTACATGTTATCCACAGTTAAACCGTGCGGATTTGTGTAAAAGCTGAAAAAATGAATATTCCTCACTTATGTAACTCTATGAAACGATGATCAAGGTGAGGCTCTGTTATTCATCGTTCCTTAATTATTGATGAGCTTATCCTGGTGTTAGAAAGAATGATCAAGGCTATTAGTTGTTGATTGGAGATACTAAAGCGTGTTTTTCGATATAAAATATCAATTCAATTCACATTCAATGTAATCTATACAAGGCTTTTCATGCTTCCGATGTATATTTACACTTGATCATCGATCCGAAAGTGATCTTTATATCAATCAAATTGAATTGACACTTTAATCCTTGATCATGCTTCCTTCTATATTTATCTTTATTAGATAAATGAGCGATTAAAATAAAAATTATCACTGTTTTTCAATCTCTCAGCTTTTATATTGGAATTTGGGACTCTTTCTATATTAATTACGGAACGATGATCAAGGCTATTTCATCAATCTAGCTTAGGTTAAATCTGTACTATTCATTTAATTTTTAGAACACTTAGGCAATAATTATTTGCCAAAAGGTTCGGATGATAGCTTTGAATTCTGCATCTTGAAGTCATTTATCTATATGTTTACAAGCTGAAACTGGTGTATTGTCGTTACCTATGAGTGGATATAACGGTTTATATACAAAGTAATTCTATTATTAAGTGTAGTTGCTGCTTTAGCCTATACGACTCTTTTGTTTTATCTTGCTCCCCTACCCTCTTATTGATAGGTTGATTTTAATAGATTTACTTGATTTATCGTTATTTTTATGTTGATTCGACAATGACCGTAATTTTATCTACTTAATTAATCGTTCCGAATAAAACGGTATTTACATTGTAAATAAGTGACATTGTAACTGTTAAAAAGTTTTGCACTTTCCTGATAATAATGGTGAGAAACATGTGAGTAAATATACATTTTTATCCATTATTGCAAATAAATGACAATTTTGCTTTGAATTTATCATTACACTAAATGTGCAGCTAATCATTGTTTTTGTGGTTTTTTGTTGTACAATGATTTTAAGTAAAGTTAACTGGATGAACTTATGAAAAGAGAACAGACGATTCAAAATCTTGAGCGCCTTGCTGAACAAACAAAGCAAGTTCAAGCAGATCGTATCGAGATTGTTTTAGAAGAACGTAAAGATGACCACTTCCCTGCTATGTCCAAAGCTTTGATGGAAACTCGTTCAGGCTTGACGCGTCGTAAGTTAGATGAAGCGATTGCTAAAATGGAAGCGACTGGTCATCAATTTACCAAAAACAATGCGAACCATTATTCCATTACACTGAGTGAAGCGCATCAGTTAATGGATGCGGCTGGTGTTGATATGTTCTATCAGCGTAAGAAGAATACGGGTAATAAACCATGGATCGTCAATGTACAGAACCAAAAAGGTGGCACAGGTAAATCTATGTCGGCAGTGCATCTTGCTGCTTGTTTAGCATTGAATTTGGATAAGCGTTACCGTATTTGCTTAATCGATTTAGATCCGCAAGGTTCGTTACGTTTGTTCCTTAATCCACAAATTAGTGTTGATGATCACGAAGAAATCTATTCAGCAGTAGATGTCATGCTGGATAATGTGCCGGAGGGGGTAGAGGTCGATACGGAGTTTTTACGTAAAAATGTGTTATTGCCGACTCAATATCCGAACTTAAAAACCATTTCGGCATTTCCTGAAGATGCCATGTTCAACGCGGAAGCTTGGCAGCATTTATCACAAAATCAGTCATTAGATATTGTGAAGCTACTAAAAGAAAAGCTGATTGATAAGATTGCCGATGATTTTGACATCATCATGATGGATACCGGTCCGCACGTCGATCCATTAGTTTGGAATGCAATGTATGCCTCTAATGCCTTACTAATTCCTTGTGCTGCTAAGCGCTTAGACTGGGCATCAACAGTGAACTTTTTCCAACATTTACCAACGGTGTATGAAATGTTCCCGGAAGATTGGCAAGGTTTAGAGTTTGTTCGTTTAATGCCTACCATGTTTGAAGATGACAATAAAAAACAAGTTTCAGTATTAACGGAAATGAATTATCTGCTTGCCGAACAAGTAATGATGGCAACCATTCCACGTAGTCGTGCATTTGAAACTTGTGCTGATACTTACAGTACAGTATTTGATTTAACTGCCGGTGATTTTGAAGGTGGTAAGAAAACCTTAGCTACAGCACAAGATGCTATTCAAAAAAGCGCGCTAGAATTAGAGCGTGTGATGCATAGTCATTGGGCGTCATTAAACCAGGGGGATAAATAATGGCGATTAAAACTTCTGAATTGAATGCTAAATTATTTGGTAAGGCGAATAAACGCCGTGCGACTTCTCCTGTCGAAGCTCAAGCAGCAGTAAAAGAAAAAGCACAAGTGATTGAATTGGCGATCGCTGGCCAAGATTTGGTGGCTTTTGAGTTGATGTCTGTGCCTGCCTCAGAAATCGAAAGCCAAACTGTGGTGTTCGCTGAGAATTCACGTGAACAATCATTTTTAAATGAGCACGCTTTATCTGATATTTTAGTTACTTTAAAAGAGCGTGGACAGCAGTATCCAGCTGTTGGTCGACGTAATGCTGAAGGTAAAATTGAAGTACTAGACGGTAGCCGTCGTCGTATGTCGTGTATTTTGGCGCAGAAAGATTTTCTGATCTATGTAGCTGACGATATTCAATCTGACCACGCTAAATTTTTATCTGATGTGGCGAATGCACATAAGCCGCTATCGTTATATGAACGTGGCCGTGAGATGCAAGCTAAGCTCGATTCTGGTGCCGCTGCAGATCAAAAAGCATTAGCGCAAATGTTCCAATGCAGTGAAGCCTTGGTGAGTGGGGCACTTAAAGCCGCCGCGCTACCATTAGAATTACTGCAAGCTTACCCTAATGTGAGTGATGTGGGCCGTCCGACTATCGTTAAACTGCATAAACAGTACTTTTCATTATCTCAACAATCACAAGAAAGGTTACTTGAGAAGTGTCGAAAAGGGCATGGTGCGATTTGGCAACAATCACAATCTCAAGGTGTTGCTCGCTTGACGAAAGAAGTATCAAACAAGTTAGAAGAGTGGATTGAAGAGTTGCTACCAAGCAAAAAAGAAACAGCTTCAGATAAAGTTGATTTAGTGAAAGGGCGTGTTAGTTATACTCGCAAAGGTGCTAATTTATCGCTTTCTCTGAAAAAAGTGGATGATGAAGTGATGCAGGATATCTTGGCCTATGTGCAAGGTAAATTAGCCTAGTAAACTTATATCCAAGTAATTTGGGTTATCACTGTTCTCCTTAATTAAGCCGCCATTTGTGCGGCTTTTTTTGTCTCTGTGATATGCTTATACCCAAGTACCCTCAAGATGCGAGTTTCAGCAAGAATAAAACAAGTTTTAGGCAAGGCAAATTGAATATGATCATAGTGATTCTATCTCTTTGCAATTTAACGTAGCATAAAGCTTGTTTTAACTTGCCCTTCGGGAGCTTCATTCAAACCTTTATACAGTGTCGTATTAGTTTGAAAGGTGCTTACATTCCTTTGCCAATTTTCCTTGCTTAAAGTTCTGGATGATAGCTCTGAATTCTGCATCTTGGAGTCACTTGGGTATACACTATCGATTTTTAAATTTAGAAATAAGTATGTCAGCACTTAACTATCTTACTACCTTATCCTCTAATCTGCGTCTTGTTAATCAGCGAGTTGCGGTGCAATTACAGTTAAATGATGCCGATGCTCATCAATTGCTATCTCAGTTTATCGATCAACAGAATATTGATATCACCAAAACTGCTTGGCTTGGTGGTACTCAACCTCTGTTAGGCTGTCCACACTATACGAGTAAACAAGGCCAGCGATTACTTGGACAAGAGGTAGAGTTGTTGGTTGTTGATTTTGATGACAACAATTTTGATGCAAATAGCTTTAATGCTGCGCTGGGTGCTTTGGTCGGTGGTGGCATTCTTTTTATTATCAATTTTGAATCGGTAGATAATTCATATCAAACCCAGTGGCTGGCACAACATATTAAGCATTGGCCATGTATTGATAACCTTTCGGTTGATGATTTATCGCTTGCTAATGTGGAGCTTAGTCAGGCTTCTGCAACCCTTAATCGACATGATCAACAAGAAGAGGCGGTTGCTGCAATTGAAAAAGTGGTGACAGGTCATCGTCGCCGACCATTGGTTTTAAACGCTAACCGTGGTCGAGGTAAAACGGCCAGTCTAGGTATCGCGGCGGCAAAATTGATGTCGCAACGTGTGATGAAGATAGTTATTACCGCACCGTCTATCAACGCGTTAAATCCCTTGTTTGAATTCGCTGATAAAACAGTTGATCAATTAACTTGGCTATCTCAAACACGCACAGAATGGCATCTTTCGAATGGTTCGCAGTTATGCTTTATTGCACCGGATGAATTGAATATTTCGGAAATTGATGCCGATCTTGTATTAGTCGATGAAGCGGCAGCCATACCTTTACCTATACTAAAAAATTTCGTGAATCGTTTTCATCGTTTAGTTTTTAGTTCCACAATTCATGGTTATGAAGGCTCTGGTCGAGGGTTTTCGATTAAGTTTATGCAATGGCTGAATCAGCATCGTCCTGGCTGGAAGCATATTGAGTTAACTCAACCGATTCGTTGGGCTGAACATGACCCATTAGAAAACTGGTCATTTGAGACGTTTTTACTTAATACCGATGATTGTGTTGGCGCTTTTAATCTCAATACCTCTGAGACTAATGCCGAGTCATTAGAGCTATCACAAATAGAATTGAGTTTGGTATCCAAGCAAGATTTGGTTAAAAACTCTGAACGGTTTCGTTCTATTTTTGGTTTGCTTGTGACTGCACATTATCAAACAACACCTAATGATATGATGCAAGTTTTAGCGTCTGATGAAATTCACGTTTATCAGATTTCTTATATGAACAAAGATTCTCTAGAAAGTCCTAACGTGATTGGTTGCTTGCTGGTAAGCATGGAAGGTGGATTAGATAGTCAATCGATTACTGATATTCAGCTAGGAGTGCGTCGACCAAAAGGGCATCTAGCCGCAGCCTACTTAACTAATCATCTAGCAATGAATCAACCTGCTGAACAGACATCGGCTCGCATTATGCGAATTGCGGTTGATCCCACTTGCCAAGGGTATGGGGTAGGGCGTTTTGCTCTACAGAAATTACAGCAGCAATTAACATCGGTTGATGTCGTAAGGTCCGTTGATTTTATTTCAGTGAGTTTTGGTGCAACGGCTGAGCTGATCCATTTCTGGAAAAAGTCTTTTCAGTTAGTTTCAATGGGGACTCGTCGAGATCACGTTAGCGGTTGTTATTCTGCTTTTATGGTACAAGCATTATCTGAGCGTGCTAAACGCTGGGTTGAATCTGCCGCTTTCAGTTGCCTCGATAACTTTCAACGCGTTTTGCCTCTGCAATATCAAGATATCGAACATGAGACATTAGCGAGTTTATTGTTTCATTCGAATCAGGATTCTAAGAAATGTTCACTTTCTCCTATACTGTCTAACTTTGCTTTAGGGGGAAACAGTTTTGAATCGGTTGTGCCTTGGTATAGTCAGTTTGTCATCGAATACTTATCACAAGTAAATCTGTTTTCAGAATTAGCTTCGCAACAAAGTAGCGTGGATAGAAATGTCATATCAGTTGTGATTGATAAGGTACTGCTTTTCCATTCATGGCAAGTAGTAGCGACTAAATATAAATTGGCGGGTAGAAAACAAGTTGAGAAACAATTAAGAGAATGGTTGAAGCAATTTACAGTGTAAATTTGTGAGTTTGAAAAGTGATTACATTTCTTTTCCAATCTTTTATGTCTAAAGGATTGGATGATAGATCTGAATTTTGTATTTTGAAATCACTTGGGTATAACCTCGATTTACACTGTAAACCGACTTGTTAAATAGACTCGGATACGATTAATCGAGGTTTATCACTAGCCTTGAATTCACCTGATGTAAAGCGCAAAATAATAAAAAATAGAATTAGGGAAAATATATGAAACTTTCTGATATGCGTCGTGAGTATGTGATGGATGCTTTAAAACGTTCTGACTTGGCCGACAATCCCGTTGATCAATTTAATTTATGGCTAGAGCAGGCGATAAAAGCTGAATTGACCGATCCTACCGCAATGACAGTTGCAACGGTTGATGAACATGGTCAGCCTTTTCAACGAATCGTATTATTAAAAAATGTTGATGATGATGGTTTCGTTTTTTATACCAACCTAGGTAGCCGCAAAGCTCAGCATTTAGAACACAATCAAAAAATCAGTTTACATTTCCCATGGCATCCGATGGAAAGACAAGTTCATATTACTGGTCACGTGGAAAAACTTACTACAATGGAAAATATGAAGTACTTCACTTCACGACCAAAAGAGAGTCAACTAGCCGCTTGGGCGAGTAAGCAAAGCAGTCGTATTTCTGCCCGTAGTGTTTTAGAAGGCAAATATATGGAACTAAAAGCTAAGTTTTCGGAAGGGAAAATACCCGTTCCGACTTTCTGGGGCGGATTCCGAGTCAAAGTAGATACCATTGAATTTTGGCAAGGTGGCGAGCATCGTTTGCATGACCGCTTTGTGTATAGTAAACAAGATACCTCCGAGACTAACTGGGATATATCTCGTTTAGCGCCTTAATGACTTAATATGATTACTTTATATTGAACGACATCTGACCGTAAAACAGACGCTCTTGATCATCGTTTCGGAACAATGATCAAGAGGTTTCCTGTTTAATGACGACGATTCAAGGATTAAGGTTTGTTATGCCTACTTATGATGAATTTTACCAAGCGCCACCTCGACCTGCACAAGTCATCACCTTGCCAAGCCATATGGCGCACCATCATCATGATTACACGCAGATAGTGATAGGGCTTTCCGGTAGAGCTGAATTTGATGTTGAAGGTGAAGTGAATTTAATTGGCCCAGGACAAGGTTGTATTGTTCGTGCTTCTTCAGAGCATCGTTTTGGTGGTATTGGCGATTCTGATATTTTAGTTCTCAACTTTTTAGAGACACTGAATATTGATTCTCAAGTTGCCCATCTATTAGAAGATTTATTATCGGAAGAAGTCTATTTTCAACTTGATTTTGAAATTCAGCAATTGATTCAAATGTTGGTTCGAGAAATTAAAGCAAGCCCTGAAGATATGTTATTGTGCCGAGCCTGCCAAGATACCATTATTGCTTTATTGCACCGTCATATTAAGAAATTCGAAATGTACAAAAAAGGGCATCGATTGAATATGGATTTGCTTGATCGGTATATCTTGCAGCACCTATCGAGCAAAATAACGGTAGCTGATTTGTCGGCGTGTGCGTTTTTGGGAGAAAGCCAATTTCATTTATTATTTAAAGCGCAAGTTGGAATGACCCCACATCAATATGTTCTCACTAAACGGATTGAAGAATCTAAACGGTTAATTAAAGAAGGTCAGTATAGTTTTGGCCATATTGCAGAAGTGGTTGGTTTTTCTGCGCAAAGTGTTTTTACCCATAGCTTTACACGAATAGTTGGAATGTCTCCTTCTCAGTACCGACAAAATTACTAATTTTTTGCGTGATAAACAAACGCTCACCAATTTCCCCAGCTTTCCCTTCACCAATACATTTATCGAATTTTTGTGATCGTGTTAGTTTTTTGTTGCATAAAATGCTTTTTATAAAAATAAACGGAGCTTAAAACAATTATAAACGGATTTTTCCTCTTACACTTCAGATCTACTTTCAATGATAGTTCCGAATTTGTATGAGGAAAATGTATGTTTACTGCTGCAGATGTATTGAACGCGGAATTTAATGATCAGCCTTTAAACCAACTATGGTCTTTGATTTCTCCTTTATATATGGTTGATGAATCAACTTGGCTCAAAGAGTTATTACCTTTAGCGCAACCAAGTGATGAAGAAAAACTTGCCATTGAAAATCAAACCACAGATCTGATCAAATCTATTCGCGCGGATAAAAAAGCCGTTCAAATGATCGATGCTTTATTGCTTGAATACAGTCTAGATACCCATGAAGGTATTTTATTAATGTGTTTAGCTGAAGCGCTTATGCGAATTCCTGATTCCGCAACAGCAGATGCATTGATTCGTGACAAATTAAGTGTTGCTGATTGGAAATCTCACCTTAAAAATTCGGATTCTGTGTTTGTTAATGCTTCGACTTGGGGGTTAATGTTGACTGGTAAAGTTGTCGGTTTAAAAGAATCAGAAGCGCAAAGCCCAACTCAAGGTTTGAATCGTCTTGTCAATAAGATGTCTGAGCCAGTTATTCGCAAAGCGATGCACCAAGCGATGAAAATCATGGGTCATCAATTTGTGCTAGGTCGTAGTATTGCTGAAGCGCAAAAGAATGGTAAAAACATGCGTGAAAAGGGCTACACCTATTCGTATGACATGCTAGGTGAAGCGGCGTTAACCACTCAAGATGCTCAAAAATACTTTAATGATTACTTAATGGCTATTCAATCGGTTGGTAATGATAAGTTTGATCCTTCCATCAGCCCAGCACCTTCGGTTTCAATTAAGCTATCAGCGTTACATCCTCGTTACGAAGTGGCCAATAAAGAGCGTGTGATGAGCGAGCTATACAATACGGTTGAGCAATTGATTTTACAAGCTCGACAACTTGGTGTTGCTTTAACCATTGATGCGGAAGAAGCCGACCGACTTGAAATGTCCTTGGAACTATTTGAAAAACTTTATCGTAGTGAAGCAGCGAAAGGATGGGGTCAGTTTGGATTGGTAATTCAAGCTTACTCTAAACGTGCACTACCTGTTTTGGTTTGGTTAAATGCACTTGCTAAAGAGCAAGGTGATCTTATTCCACTACGTTTAGTTAAAGGTGCATATTGGGATAGTGAAATCAAGTGGTCTCAGCAGGCTGGTTACACAAACTACCCAGTTTATACTCGCAAAGAAGCGACTGATGTGGCTTATTTAGCATGTGCACGTTTCTTATTAAGTGAACACGTGCATGGCAATATTTTCCCACAATTTGCTAGCCACAATGCTCATACGGTGACGGCGATTGCCAATATGGCCAACCATCAAGATTATGAGTTCCAGCGTTTGCATGGCATGGGAGATTCCCTATATGAACATGCGATGAAAGCGTTTGGTCAATCTGTACGTATTTACGCGCCAGTGGGTAGCCACAAAGACTTATTACCTTACCTAGTGCGTCGTTTACTTGAAAACGGTGCCAATAGTTCGTTTGTTCACCGTTTGGTTGACGCCCGCTGTCCAATTGAAACTCTCAATCAACATCCGGTTGATACCTTGACCGCGCATGAGCATTACAACAATACGGCGATTCCACTACCACCAGCGATATTTAATGAAAGACAAAACTCTTATGGCGTCAATATTGATATCCAAAGTGAGCTAGAGCCATTTGAAGCACAAGTTGAACATTGGCTGACTCAAACTTGGCAAGGTGGGCCTATCATTGCTGGCAAAAAATATTTCGAAAGCATGATCAAGGATACAGAAAATGCCGATGCGCAGGTTCAAGCAATCACCGCACCTTATGACAGAAAGATCCCAGTTGGATCTATTGTTCATGCCAACCTTGATCATGTTTCCGAGGCAATTGAGGTTGCTCAATCATGCTTCCATGAATGGAACAAGGTTAGTTATCAAGCCCGTGGCGAAAAATTAGACCGTTTGGCGGATCTTTTAGAGGATCATTTGCCAGAGTTAGTGGCGATTTGTCATAAGGAAGCCGGTAAAACGATTCATGACTCTATTGATGAAGTACGTGAAGCTGTCGATTTTTGTCGTTTTTACAGTAAGCAAGATGCCATCTTCGAACCTAAAAAACAGCTAGGATTTGATGGGGTAGAGCGCACGATTTATCGCGAAGGTTGTGGAGTATTCGTGTGTATTAGCCCATGGAATTTTCCTTTAGCTATTTTCTTAGGGCAAATTACTGCTGCGCTTGCCAGTGGTAATACCGTTATTGCCAAACCAGCAGAGCAAACTAGCTTAATCGCAACACGAGCCATTGAGTTAATGCTTGAAGCGGGGATCCCATCTGGTGCGATTCAATTGTTAACCGGGCAAGGTTCTGAAATTGGTCCTGCATTAACATCTCACCCTGCGATTGCCGGTGTGGCATTTACAGGCTCAACACCAACAGCGCAGCGAATTAATGCCACGCTTGCTCAACGTGATGCAGAGCCAGTGCCATTTATTGCTGAAACAGGCGGTCAAAATGCCATGATAGTCGATAGTACTGCGTTACCTGAGCAAGTGGTGCGTGATGTACTACGCTCTGCTTTTGCTTCGGCAGGGCAGCGTTGTTCGGCTTTACGTGTGCTCTATGTGCAAGAAGATATTGCAGATCGCATTATTGAGTTAATCAAAGGTGCAATGAAAGAGTTATCAGTTGGTCTACCTTACTTACATAAAACCGATGTTGGGCCAGTGATAGATACCGCGGCAAAAGAAAAACTGATTGCCCACATCGATGAAATGAAGAAAACCCAAAAGTTGGTGACAGAACTTGCCTTATCAGCAGAGTGCCAGGCCGGCGATTTTGTTCCACCAACCGCATTTGAAATTGATGATATTCGTGTGTTAACGGAAGAAAAATTCGGGCCGTTGTTACATATCATCCGTTTTAAAGCCGATAAATTGCCACAAGTGGTTAAAGATATTAATCAAACCGGATTTGGCTTAACGATGGGCGTGCATAGTCGTAATGAAACTACCTATCGCTGGATTGAAAAACAAGCACGTGTCGGTAACTGTTATATCAACCGCGACCAAGTTGGCGCGGTGGTTGGAGTTCAGCCATTTGGTGGGCAAGGGCTATCTGGTACTGGCCCTAAAGCT
Source organism: Vibrio sp. E150_018 (assembly GCF_053544035.1). Classification (NCBI taxonomy): domain Bacteria; kingdom Pseudomonadati; phylum Pseudomonadota; class Gammaproteobacteria; order Vibrionales; family Vibrionaceae; genus Vibrio; species Vibrio sp. E150_018. Next base: position 22,097 of record NZ_JBHGNY010000018.1, read on the forward strand.
GGCGGGCCGCACTATCTATATCGTTTTTCTCAAGTGGCGATGACCACTGAAACTGAATCTGTTTAGGAGAGTATTATGCAAACTATTACTCGTTTTTCTGAAGTGACGTTCTTTGATGCAAATACCGCTTGGGAACAATGGAATTTGACCGAATACACGTTTAAAAGTGAATGCTTACGTTCGGTTTGTCGTAACTTAGAAGGCACGCAACCTACATTAAGTGCTGTGATGAATTTTCACCTTCAACAAGCAGATGAGCGTTTATCTGAACCTAAATTAATGCCAGGGCCAACCGGTGAAACTAATGAGTTATATACGGCTGGTAGAGGGGTTTGTGCATTAATTGTAGAGCCAGCAATGCCTTGGGTGGCGGTTATAGCACCATTAACCGCCGCATTAATTGCAGGTAATGCAGTACTTATTTGCAGTGATGATAAAGATCTGAATCAATGCCTGGAAAGTGCGATAAGTAGCGCACTGCCGGCACATTTAGTCCATATCGTGGCATATGATGCTTATCAAGCGGTGATTGAAGCTGATATTCGAATGGCTGCTTTTATAGGAAATGTTAAAACACAAAGATCCATAAACGCAGATTTAGCTCAAAAGAGAGGTGCAATTGTTCCTTTTATTGCAGAAACGATTGCCGCTGAAAACACACAAGATAGATATGATTCACTCAGTTTAGTACAGGCTCATGATCCTAGCCTTGTACTACGCTTTATTACTGAGCGAACTCGCACTATTAACATAACTGCCGTCGGGGGGAACGCGACTCTGCTAGAGTTAGGAAATCAACATTAAATATATGTGATACTTAAATTAAGATTGATTCTTATTATTCGAACTATCAATAATTTAGTATCATAACGATCTACAACACAATAAAAAGCCCCTCAGGATAGAGGGGCTAATCATATAAAAGGTATAATTATGATAGAAAATAGTTTTGCTATTACTAGCACATTTGTCGGATATCTAGCCTTAATGCTTATCATTGGCTATGTTGCTTATAAACGAACTTCAAGTTCAACCGATTACTTTCTAGGTGGAAGAACTCTTGGTCCTTGGCCTGCTGCCTTATCAGCAGGTGCATCAGACATGAGTGGTTGGCTATTACTGGGTGTTCCTGGTTATGCTTATGCTTCGGGGTTAGAAGCGACGTGGATTTGTGGTGGCTTACTTGTCGGGACTTGGCTTAACTGGTTGATAAGTGCTAAACGTCTTCGTACTTATAGTATTACTACGGATGCGATAACTATTCCTGATTTCTTGTCTCGTCGTTTCCTTGATAATTCAAAACTCATTCAAACCATTTCCGCTTTCTTTATTCTATTGTTTTTCTTGTTCTACACCAGTTCTGGTTTAGTGGCAGGCGGTAAATTATTTGAAACAGTGTTTGGTCTTGATTATAAAATTGCAGTCGTGATAGGTACCATTTGTGTGATCTCTTATACCTTATTTGGTGGTTTCCTTGCTGTTGCGTGGACTGACTTAGTACAAGGTTTGTTAATGTCAGCTGCGCTATTGATTGTTCCTATTGCTGCCATGAGTGGTGGTTTTACTCAAGTCGATATCGACCTCAATAACATTAATCCTGAATTGATGAATGTTTGGACATCTGCTATCGGTGAGCCATTAACAGCAATCGCTATTATTTCATTGGTTGCTTGGGGACTTGGGTATTTTGGTCAACCGCATATTTTGGCACGTTTTAAAGCAACTCGTAGCAACAAAGACTTAACTACAGCACGCCGTATTGCGGTTATTTGGACGGCGTTATCTATGGCTGGTGCTATCATGGTCGGCTTAGTTGGTCTGATTTATGTAAATGGACATCCGATGCTTAATATCCAAGATGGTGAGAAAATCTTCATGATCTTGGTTAATGCTGTATTTCATCCTGTGATGGCAGGCATTTTACTGGCTGCGATTTTAGCTGCGATTATGAGTACTGCTGATTCACAATTATTAGTTTCATCATCTGCGCTAGCGGAAGACTTTTATAAGCAAGTGTTTAAAAAAGATGCGACACCAGAGCAAGTGGTTGTGGTTGGTCGTCTTGCTGTAGTCGGCGTTTCTATGTTTGCGTTGTTACTAGCAATGAACCCTGAAAGTTCAGTCTTAGGACTAGTATCGTATGCATGGGCAGGGTTTGGTGCAGCATTTGGTCCAGCAATCGTATTGAGTTTGTATTGGTCGAAAATGAACCGTAACGGTGCACTAGCTGGAATTATTGTCGGTGGTGTGACTATCGTTATCTGGAAACAATTAACGGGTGGTTGGTTTGATGTTTATGAAATCGTACCAGGTGTCATTTTCTCTACCATTTCGATTGTTGCAGTCAGTTTATTAACTGGCGGTCCAAATGAAGAAGTCACTCAACAATACAAAAAATATCAGCGTCAACTAGAAGAATTAGATTAATATTCCTCTGATAATTTGACGGTTATTTAGCCCTCATTATTTAAATAATGGGGGCTTTTACGTTTAGATGTCTATCGTGATTTTAGTAATAAAAATAATCACATAGGTAATCCGACAATAACAATAAAAAAATTTTGAACTACTTAGATCAAGTTTTTAAAAATAACCCTATACAAGGATGAAAAACCCGAGTATCTTTAAACACGGCCTGTAACGGACCTATTTATTTGAAATTTGCTTTAGAAGTCTTCGCAACACCTGATATACCAGTTAAGTGTCATGAAGTGCCTCCTTTTAAGTATCCTCACTTAAGTAACTCTATTCCCGGCTATAACACGCAACAAGCGTAATTGATTAGTAAAAAATATTTATAGGATTTACCCATGTCTAAGACAACTGGTACAGTTAAGTGGTTTAACGAAGAGAAAGGTTTCGGTTTTATCACTCAAGAGAATGGCGGCGCAGACGTATTTGTTCACTTCCGTGCTATCACAGGTGAAGGTTTCCGCACTCTAGCTGAAGGCCAAAAAGTAGCGTTTGAAGTTGAGCAAGGTCAAAAAGGCCCTCAAGCTGCAAACGTTGAAGTACTATAATTAAGTACTTATAACGAATTAAAAAAAGCCGCACTTGTTGCGGCTTTTTTGTTTCTATTGAAATCGAATTTATAAAAATAATCTTCTCGAGCAACGAGCAACGAGCAACGAGCAACGAGCAACGAGCAACGAGCAACGAGCAACGAGCAACGATGACCAAATATAATCAAAAACACTTTAAACAACACGATTTCTCTCAACAAGATTTGAGTCAACATACGTATCAAGGTTGCCACTTCTATCAGTGTGACTTTTCTCGTTGTGATCTGTCTGATACGCAGTTTATTGATTGTGTTTTTATTGAATCCGGTGACGTCATAGGCTGCAACTTTGCTTACGCCAAACTGAATGATGCCAGTTTTAAACACTGTAATTTGAGTATGGCTAATTTTGATGGGGCTTTAGCGTTTGGCATTGAAATACGCAATAGCACCCTGAAAGGGGCAAGCTTTGTTCGAACCTTGTTTGCGAATCACATCACGCACAATACCTATTTCTGTTCTGCTTATATTACGCAGTGTGATTTAACTTACGCAAATTTAGAAAATCAGTGCCTTGAAAAATGTGATTTGTTTGAAAACCGTTGGCGTGGTGCTAATCTACAAGGTACTTCATTTGAAGGCTCTGACCTTAGTCGCGGGGAGTTCTCTAACGAACAATGGAGCCAAGCAAATTGGAAAAGCTGTAACCTCGCACATGTTGAACTTGAAGGGCTAGACATTCGTAGCGTGAACTTAAAAGGCACGATGATTTGTCAATGGCAACAAGAAATGCTGCTTGAACATTTAGGTGTGATCACCATTCCAGATTAGGTTATATACCCAAGTGAATTCTACACCTTGAAGTTACTTGGGTATAAACAGTTTACAGTGTAAATTAAATTAATAAAAACAATGATTAGGAACTAATATGTCGTCTGATTTTTATGGCTCTAGTGCTAGCTACGCGCGCAAAGAAAGTGGTTACCGTGAAAAGGCGTTAAAGCTTTATCCTTGGATTTGTGGTAACTGTGCTCGCGAGTTTGTGTATTCTAATTTACGTGAATTGACGGTACACCACAAAGACCATGATCATACTAATAACCCAGAAGATGGCAGTAATTGGGAGTTGCTTTGTCTGTATTGTCACGACCATGAACACTCTAAATACTTAGAGCATGATTTGTATGGTTCGGCTGACTCCACACCCAAAGAAGAGGAGCACCAAACCGCAACCCATAACCCGTTTGCAAACCTAAAAGATTTACTTAAAAAATAATGAATATATACCCAAGTGACTTCAAGATGCAGAATTCAGAGCTATCATCCAAACCTTTAGGCAAGGAAGGTGGGCGAAGGAATGTAGGCACCTTTCAAACCGATCTGACACAGCATAAAGGTTTGAATGAAGCTCCCGGAGGGCAAGTTAAAACAAGCTTTATCCTGCGTTAAATTGAACAGAGATAGAATAACTATGATCATATTCAATTTGTCTTGCCTAAAGCTTGTTTTATTCTTGCTGAAACTCGCATCTTGAAGTTACTTGGGTATAAACGGTTATGATTAACGATCGGTTATCGATTCGTTCTTACATTAGTCAATCACGTCAGCATAAGCATGATTATCATCAAATTGTGCTGCCACTACAGGGCGTGATTGAGATGCAAGTCGGAGAATTTGATGGCAAAGTGAGTGTTGGTGACGCTATCGTTATTCACGCAGGCTTGAACCATGTTTTTTCCGCTGATCAAGCCGCACGCTTTTTAGTAGTCGATCTCAACCAACTTCCACTTAACTTATGCCATGCTGAAACGAAAAAGTTTTTGTTATCTCCAGCGACTCTAGCTTATGTGCAATTTGCCGGGTTGCAATTGATGAGCAAAACTAATGCCCATTTAGAAAATGCGATGTGCGCTATGCTATTGCAGCTATTAGAACAGCAAGGCCAGCAGCTTAGAATCGATCCTCGTATTGCGAGTGTCATAAGTGAAATTCAACAAGATATTAGTCAAAATTGGTCGGTTGAACGATTAGCCAAACTATCCTTTTTAAGCCCTACTCAATTTAAAACCGTATTCAAATCGAACTTAGGTCAAACCAGCCAGCAGTTTGTTTTACAACTTCGAATGGAAAAAGCCAAAGCGCTATTAACGCATACCGATCTTCCTGTGCAATTGATCGGGGAAAAAGTCGGTTTTTCTAACCCATCAGCATTTACTCGCCGCTTTAGTCAATTTTTTGGTCTGTCTCCTAAATCATATCGATAATCATCACTTTAGTCATAAAGACCGTCTGATCAGCACATTTTCGTTACCAATGATTCTTATACTGAAAACTCACTTGGGTACAGTTATGGTTTTAAAGGTTAAAAATGCAAAGGATTGAAAATTTACGTTCACCTATTCGCTTTGAAACGGCCGCCCCTTTGCTGTTCTTGCTGATGTGGAGTAGTGGGGCGGTAATGGTGAAAATGGGACTAATAGATGCGTCACCTTGGACCTTTTTATTCCTACGAGCAGTGGCGACTTTCCTATTTTCAACTCTGGTGCTGCTGGTGGTAAAACCTAAATTAAAGTTTGAATTATTTCGCCATGATAAAGCGTCAATTATTGCGGTGCTAAAAGTCGGTTTCTTTTTGCAGTTTGCCTACCTGAGTACGTATATTTTGTCGATTGACGCCGGAATATCGCCAGGGTTGATTACCATGATATTAGGTTTTCAGCCGCTCATTACACCATTTCTTGCGAAAGAGAGTATGTCGAAACAAGGTTATGCTCTGTTAGCGCTTGGCTTTATCGGCTTATGTATTGCGGTTTTGGGCGCAAAAGGGATCGATGCTTCACATGTAATAGGCCTGTTGTTTGCCGCGCTGGCTTTGATGTCGCTAACTTTTGGCACCATTAAGCAAAAAGGCATCAATATGAATATTGAAAGCATGGTGGTTTACCAAAACTTATTCACCTTATTGCTATTTAGCGTGGTGGCCTTATGTACTGACTGGCAAGTTGAATGGACCAATGAACTGTTTATTTCATTATTTTGGATGAGTATTGTGGTCTCGGTTGGTGCGGTGATGTTGCTGCTTTACATGCTTAAGCGAGGTAGTGCCAGCCAAGTAAGCGTGCTGTTTTATTGCATACCGATTTTGGCCATTATGTTTGATTATTTGATCTTTGGTGAACAGTTGAGTGGCATGACTATGGTTGGCATTGTCGTGGTAGTGATCGCAGTGTATTGCTTTCAAAAAGTGAAGCCAGTTCAAGCGAGGTTAAATAAAGGCACAAAATAACAATTGAATAGAAGATGAATTGATGTTTTTATATTCAAAGTATTGATGAGAAAGGAGTTTTCAATGGATTTGTGGCACGGATTAGTTTTAATTACCTCTATTCACTTATTGGCCGCTGCTTCGCCTGGGCCAGATTTTATACTGGTTTCACAACAAACCATCTCGAATGGTAAAAAAGCAGGGCTGCTGTGTAGTGTCGGTATTGCACTGGGTTTATCAATTCATATTCTCTATTCTGCTTTTGGTTTAGCGGCAATTATCGCTAATTCAGCCAGTTTACTTTGGGTGATTAAAGTACTCGGTGGAGGTTATTTAATTTATCTAGGTTGGCAGGGATTAAAAGCGAAAGCAGCAATGCCTGATGAGGTTGAATTGCCGGTCGCGAAAGTACAGTCGGCGAAAAAAATGATTGGTATGGGGTTCTTGTGTAATGCTCTAAACCCTAAAGCGCCGATTTATTTTGTATCGTTATTTACCTTAGTTCTGTCAGCGGATATGCCAATCTATCAAATTGCGATTTATGGTGTATGGATCATGATTTTACAGTTTGCATGGTTCTCTTTGATTGTGACGTTATTGTCTCGACCAACGATTAATAAGAAGTTTAAGCAATGTGGTCATTGGATTGATCGAATACTTGGTGGTGCGATGGTGGCACTAGGTATTAAGTTGATGATGACTCGTAATTAACTTTATATCCATTGTGCTCAATTATTTGGGGCATATGAAATGAAAAAAGGAGCTCAAATGAGCTCCTTTTGTTTTTTGCTACACTAAGTAATTAATCGACTAACTTCATTTCTTGAATAATATCAGAGGCAATTTCCGGCTTAGTGCTGGTCGGTGTTGCATGAAGTTCGGCTTTAAGTTGGCCTTTACGGTTTTTAAGTCCGGTTTCTAATTTTTTAACCGCAGCGGCAATAGCTGGGTACATCACTTTGTCTTCAGATTTAGCTGAGATACGAACGCCTTCGTAGTTGGTGAAGGTTTCAACTTGGTGTTCATTATGTTGTTTAGTGATAATAATATCGCAGCTGATTAAGTCGGGGAAGTGTGAAGATATTTTATCGAATTTTCCTTCAATCTCAGTACGTGAGTCTTCACTGAGAGAAACATGGTGCGTTTGGATGTTTATTTTCATACACAATACCTTCCTGTTGAAGCACCTTGAAAATACAAGGCAAAAATGCGGATTTCATATCCATAAGTGATTGTTATTCAAAAGCCTAATTACTTTCGAAGTTCGTCACTATTCTTTCAAGCTATCAAACTTTAAGACAATAGGCAAAGAGCTTTGTTCCATTTTGTTATGCCCAAGTGACTTGAGTATAGCATTAACTATCTCGCTTTAATTTTAGACCATCACTAATGCTTTTTTGCTTTGGTAAATTTCTTTTTTACGGCGCTTGTCTGCTCTTACCATAATGAACCATATGCTAAAGGTAAATAGGGATACACACAGTAAGATCAAGCTAGCAATTGCATTAATCTCTGGTTTCACCCCTAGGCGTACCGAGGAAAAAATTTCCATTGGTAGTGTCGTTGAGCCTGGGCCTGACACAAAGCTTGCCAACACTAGATCATCGAGTGATAAAGCAAATGCCATCATGCCACCCGCAACAAGTGATGGCGCGATCATTGGAATGGTAATTTGCATAAATACCTTCCAAGGTTTAGCGCCTAAATCCATCGCCGCTTCTTCCATTGAGATATCTAGCTCACGCAGGCGAGATGAGACTAAGATGGCCACATACGAGCTAGTAAATGTGGTATGAGCTATCCAAATCGTCATCATGCCGCGCTCTACCGGCCAACCAATTAGATTATTCATTGCCACAAATAGCAGTAGCAATGAAAGACCGGTGATCACCTCTGGCATCACTAATGGCGCGGTAACCATGCCTCCTAGTAATACTTTTCCGTGGAAGCGAGGGATTCGCGTCAATACAAAAGCTGCCATAGTGCCTAGTGCAACTGCAGAAATAGCAGTGTAAAAAGCAATTTCTAATGAACGAAATACCGAGCCCATTAGCTGAGTATTTTCCCATAACGAGCCATACCATTGAGTTGACCAGCCGCCCCATACTGTTACCAGTTTGGAAGCGTTAAATGAGTAAATCACCATGATGACTAACGGCAAGTAAATAAATACCAAGCCGAGCACCAACATTAGATTTGCAAAACCAAAACGTTTCATCGTTATTCCTAAACAATTCGTACTTAAATTAGCCTTGAAGTTCTTTGGCTTGAGTACGATTAAAGAACATGATTGGGATCATAAGAACCACCAACATAATGACCGCTAACGCCGCTGCCACAGGCCAATCTCGGTTGTTGAAGAACTCTTGCCACAAGACTTTACCTATCATCAAGGTATCTGGGCCACCTAGCAGTTCCGGTATCACAAACTCACCGACGACGGGAATAAACACCAACATACAGCCTGCAATCATCCCGCCTTTTGACAGTGGTACGGTGATCTGCCAGAAGGTCGAGACATGACGACAACCTAAATCTGACGCCGCTTCTAGTAAGCTTTGGTCATGCTTTGCTAGGTTGGCGTACAGTGGTAACACCATAAACGGCAAGTATGAGTACACAATGCCAATGTAGACCGCGAGATCCGTATTCAAAATCCGTAGTGGCTCATTAATTACCCCTAAGTGGAGTAAGAAGCCATTTAATAATCCGTTGTTACTTAAAATGCCCATCCACGCATACACACGGATCAAAATGGCTGTCCAAGTTGGCAACATGATCAGTAACAACAAAATAGTTTGCGTTTCTTTTTTTGCTTTAGAAATCGCATACGCCATTGGGTAGCCAATCATCAAACAAGCCAAGGTGCTGATCAGCGCCATTTTTAGCGAGCTGAGATAAGCGGCTAAATACAATTCATCAGCACTGAGTAGCAAGTAGTTACCCATGTTGAGAAAAATGGCCAGCTGTTCATCGGCCCAACTGACCAGTTCAGTGTAGGGCGGTATGGCGACATCGGCTTGTGAAAAGCTAATTTTAAGTACGATCACAAACGGCAATAAAAAGAAAATAAACAGCCAAAAGAATGGAATACCAATGACCAGTTTACGTCCTAGTTGTTGGATGCATTTATTCATTGCAGAACCACACCACTATCATCTTCCCAATATAAATACACATCATCTTCCCAGGTTGGGCGTTTGACGTGACGCACGGCGTTAGCAATAAACGCTTGGACTATCTTTCCTGACGGTAATTGGATGTGATACATCGAAGATCCACCTAAATAAGCAATGTCGTAGACTTTGCCAGTTGTCCAGTTAAAGTCAGGGTGGACTAAGTCCTCTGGCAATGTCGCGCTGATCAACAACTTTTCAGGACGTAATGCATAAGTCACTTTTTTGTTTTCAGCTTGAGTACTAATACCGTGGCCGATATAGATGGGCTGTGGCAAATCGACACAGGCAATCGTCGCGTGATCTTGTTCATCTTCGACCAACATGCCATCGAATAAGTTTACGTTGCCAATGAACTCACACACCAAACGGTTAACTGGCGTTTCGTAAATATCCATCGGGCTACCAATTTGCTCAATACAACCTAGGTGCATGATGGCGACACGTTGTGCCATGGTCATCGCTTCTTCTTGATCGTGAGTCACCATGACGCAGGTCACGCCCACACGCTCGATAATTTCAACCAGCTCTAACTGCATTTGTGAGCGTAGTTTCTTATCCAGCGCGCCCATTGGTTCATCTAGTAACAACAGTTTTGGACGTTTGGCGAGTGAGCGAGCCAATGCGACACGTTGACGTTGACCACCAGATAATTGATGTGGCTTACGTTTGGCGTATTGCGTCATATGCACCAGTTTCAACATCTCCGCCACGCGTGCGTTAATTTCTTCTTTTGGCAGTGAATCTTGTTTCAAACCAAAGGCAATATTTTGCTCAACACTCATGTGTGGAAATAGCGCATAAGACTGAAACATCATATTAATCGGCCGATCATAAGGCGCCATGTCAGTAATATCGACACCATCTAAAATGATGCGTCCTTCAGTTGGCTTCTCGAAACCCGCTAGCATACGAAGTAAGGTTGATTTACCTGAACCTGAACCACCGAGTAGAGCAAAGATTTCACCTTTATTTATGGTGAGCGACACGTTGTCGACCGCAAGAGTGTCGTCAAATTGTTTGCTTACACGATCAATTTTCACCAAGATTTCTTTTGATTTAGATTGACGCTCTAATGCTTTTTTGTAGGCACTGGAAGTGATGGCCATTTCAACTCTCTTTTAAATTATTCTTAAAATAAAAAGGCGTCCTAATCTGGACGCCTTAATCACACTTCAACTCAAGTATGTGCTTTCGGCGCTATCGACCTGTTTTTATCTTGGTCCAAGCACGTGTCATAACACGTTGAGTCTTGGCGGGTAGATCGCTGATCGTGTATATGTTTTTCAGTATTGCTTCATCTGGGTAAATTCCAGTATTACTACTAATGTCTTGGTTTACAAAAGGTGTTGCCGCTTGGTTACCATTGGCAGCACTGACTTCATTGGTAATGTTGGCAATCACTTCTGGTGTCATTAAGTAGTTCAAAAATACATGAGCGGCTTGTACATTTTTGGCATCGGCTGGAATCGCCATCATGTCAAAGTAACTGCCTGCACCTTCTTTTGGGATCACGTATTCAATTTTGTTGCCATTATTCGCTTCATTGGCACGGTCACGAGCAATGAATAAGTCATTGGAATAACCCACCGCAACACAAATATCGCCATTCGCTAAATCTGAAATGTACTTAGACGAGTGGAAGTAGCTGATGTTTTCGCGAATAGACAAGAACAATGCTTCCGCTTGTTTGATGTCTTCCGGCTTTTGTGTGCCTGTAGCGAGCCCTAAATAATTTAATGCCGCGGGTAACATTTCGGATGGTGAATCCAAAAATGACACTCCACAGGTTTTCAGTTTTTCCATGTACTGCGGGTTAAACACCAAATCCCATGAATCGGTTGGCATATCTTCACCGAGTGCTTTTTTCACTTTATCGATGTTGTAAGCAAAGCCGATCGTGCCCCATAAATAAGGCATCGCGTATAAATTACCTGGATCGCTTGGTGATAGTGCATTCAATAATTCTGGGTTGAGGTTTTTCCAATTAGGCAGTTGAGTGCGATCTAATTTTTGGAAAACACCCGCGCGAATCTGTTTGGCTAAAAAGTTATTTGATGGCACCACCACGTCATAACCAGAACGACCTGCAAGCAGTTTAGCTTCCAGTACTTCGTTACTATCAAATACGTCGTATACCACTTTAATGCCGGTTTGCTTTTCAAAATCGCTAATCGTGTTCGGCGCGATGTAGCTGCTCCAGTTATAAACGTGTAGCACTTGCTCATCTTGAGCGTAAGTTTTACTTGAAGTAAATAAAGCCGCAGACGATAACAAAGTGGTGACAGTCATAGATGCAGCGAACACCGTCTTTTTGAAAGACACTGAAGTTTTAATAAACATAGTAGGTCCCAAATAATGGATCAGTTGATCCAATGGTTAGCTCACCAACCTAGCTTATAGCCAGCATTCCTTTTGATTTTAGCCTTGGGAGATCACTGATTTGAGTCAGGTTGAACATAAGTTAATTTATTCAATATGACGTTTTCTGAGTTGGATGTATGAAGGGAGAAATCATCCAAACTCGTAGATTTGCAACCTGCGCCCATTAACCTTGCGTTAACGAATAGCGACACTAAATAGGCTGTTTACACTGTAAATGTTAACAGTTGAGTGTGGCGGTTGGTACTTTCTTGCGAAGAACAGGGGCGATAATAAAACGAATTTTCAAATAGTAAATCAGAATAATTTTATGGTTTCGATGAGATTTATTTGTTGTGGGATTAACGGTGTTTCTTCTGTTTTTTCAGCCGGTTTTGATGAAAACGTTAAGGCTGCGAGTGTGATTATTTATTTAAAGAATAAACTTAATTTAACGATGCTGGAATTCGGCTACGATATGATAGGCACCCTTAGTAAAGTAATGTTATGGTTTTATTATTGTAATGATAGAAGTATATACCCAAGTAACTTCAAAATGAGAGTTCTGAATTCTGCACATCTTGAAGTCACTTGGGTATATAGGGAGAGACAATGTTAGTCACCAAATACTATATTGCGGGCAGTATTCTATTTTATGTTTTGGCCTTGTTATGCCCTAATTTTTGGCTGTCGATTCCGCTTGCTTGGATTGCTTTATCCTTGTCGATTGTCAGCATCGCTTATCTATGCAACTTCCCTCATTTATTTCGTAAAAAGCCTAACGGGGTGATCCCAAATGGTATCCAGTTAGTACTTGCGCCTTTTTTGATTGGTGCGCATTACTATAATTATTGGGCGCGAACTCATGATTCGGTTGCGCCTATTCAACGTATTGATCCTCAGTTGTACTTAGCTCGACGCTTATTTACCAAAGATCTAAAAGAGTTAAAAGCTCAAGGTATTACCAGCATTTTAGATATCACCGCTGAATTTCATGGATTACAAAGCCGTAAAGCCAGTCGTGATTTTGAGTATTTCAATCTGCCAGTGCTTGATCACAAAGTGCCATCAAAGCGGAAGTTATTAAAAGCATTAGATTGGATGGATGTTCAACTCGCGGACTCCAAGAAAATAGTGGTGCATTGTGCATTAGGTCGTGGGCGTTCGGTGTTTGTATTGGCTGCTTATTTATTGCGTCGTTACCCAAGAATGAGTATTGAAGATGTGATGAAAAAAATTCAATCAATTCGCAGCACCGCCAATTTGAATAAGGAACAAATGAAAATGTTAAAGCAACTTGATAAGCAGCGAGCATTAGTTTCTGAACAGACCGTGTGGCTAATTGTGAACCCGGTTTCTGGTGGGGGAAAGTGGGACACCTATAAAGATGAAATTCTAGAAAACTTTAAAGCTAAATATCAGGTAGAAGTGCGAGAAACCATACCTGAAATATCGGCAAGCGAACTGACGAAAGAGGCGATTAACTCAGGGGCTTCTTTGATTGTTGCGGGTGGTGGTGACGGCACTGTAACGGAAGTGGCAAGTCAATTAGTCCATACCGATATTGTTCTTGGCATCCTACCATTGGGTACTGCGAATGCCTTATGCCATGTGCTTTATGGTATTGAGAATAAAATCATTCCAGTGGAAGCAGCATGTGGCGCTATTTTAAATGGTGAAGTGACTCAAATTGATACCGCTTTATGTAATAGCGATTTAATGCTGTTGGTGTCTGGGATTGGTTTTGAACAACAAATGATTGAATACGCTGAGCGTGAAGAGAAAAATAATGATGGCCAATTGGCTTACTTAAAAGGTTTATGGGGTGCAATTGCCAATAATGAAACGTTAATGATTCGAATTGCTTTAGATAAACAAACGCCGCAAGAATTAGACGTGAGTAGTTTAGTGGTCGCCAATGCCGCTCCTTTTACGACACTACTGGCACAAGGTGGCGGAGAGCCGGATTTACAAGATGGTATTTTGGATATTACCTACATGCCTAGTCATCAAAGTGTTGCGGGGCGCTTATTATCGCTATCTGAATTAGCCATCTCAGGTTTGCTCCCTACCGCAGAGCCGATGGGGTTTGTGCATAAGCAAGCCAAAGACGTCACTATATCCAGTGAAGTCGCTTTTAAATATGTGATTGATGGTGAGCTGTATGAGACTGAACAACTTAGCATTCGTACTCAACCTCGCTCATTGAATGTGATGGTACCACGTTGGTTTAATGAGCAGTAATATCAAGCAACTAAGCAACTAAGCAACTAAGCACCTTAGCTATCCGCAGTCAGATTAATTAAGGCCACACGGTAGGGATAATGCGGTTTGGTCTAGTTATTCCCATCTGTGTGATTTATTATCCCAGCTTAATTTATTTCTTTGTATGAGAACTTTTCAATATGCCTAACCACTCACCAGTGCTTGGTGCCTCGTGGATGCTAATTGCTGGCTTGTCTTTTGCTGTAGTTAACAGTGCTGCCCAGTACATTAGCATCACTTTTTCTATTCCTTCTACCACAGTTGCTCTGCTTCAATATGCGATTGCGCTGGTGGCGATCATACCTTACTTAAAAACATTAGGTATTCGTCGTTCTTTGTATACCAAACACTTTGGCTGGCATGCGTTTCGAGTCTTTTTATCAGTAATCGGCATTCAACTTTGGTTTTGGGCGTTGGCGTATCCGGTACCAATTTGGCAAGGCATTGCATTGTTAATGACTTCACCATTGTTTGCGACTGTCGGCTCTGGGTTATTACTAAAAGAAAATGTGGGCTGGGCGCGTTGGATGGCAACCTTAGCCGGCTTTGGCGGGGCGATGATTATCTTAGAGCCATGGTCAGATGCGTTTAGTTGGGCAACATTATTACCTGTCGGTGCGGCTTTTTTCTGGGCCTGTTATTCATTGATGGTGAAGAAAATGTCGGTTAACGATTCACCTTCTACCATGGTGGTTTACCTGCTGATCTTACTCACGCCTTTTAATATCTTATTGGCATTACCGGAGTGGTCTACCCCAACCGGTTGGAGTGTTTGGGGATTATTGATTGGTGCTGGCGTAATGACAGCGTTAGCACAATGGGCGATTGTTAAAGCTTATGCCGTGGCAGATGCCTCTTTTGTGCAACCATTTGATTTAGCAAAATTGCCGTTTAATGTCTTTTTAGGTTGGCTTGTTTTTGGTTGGATCCCGACAGGCAATTTATGGGTAGGCGCTGCAATTATGATGGCTTCGATCGTGTTTATTACTCAGTGGGAGAGACGTAAGTAAGTTAACCTACCTTAAGTGGTCGATAACGCAAGTAATGGTAGTTAATCGCTTGCGTTATCATTTATATGTAATAGCAATTTTTCATTCATATTATCTGTGATCAAAATCTCTTCTTTTAGCCTATTCCTTCTTTACTCTCCCTTCTTCATTTTTTAACTGAAGATCTGCTTATGTCGACATTATTTGCCATTTCACTGACCACTGGACTGCTTTCGGGTATTTGGGGTTGGGTCGCCATTTCTTTGGGATTATTGTCTTGGGCTGGTTTTCTCGGTTGCACCAGTTACTTTGCCTCGCCGATTCAAGGGCTAAAAGGTTTAGGTGTGAGCTTACTGACCAACCTTTCTGGGGTGTTTTGGGCGCTGGTTATTATTCATGGTTCTCAATGGCTAGGCAGCGATGTGATTGGTTATATCCTGACAGCATTGGTTTCCTTTTTTATGTGTATTCAAGCGCAGAAACACTGGTTGAGTTTTATTCCCGGAACCTTCATTGGCGCATGTGCTACTTTTGCCGCCGATGGAAATTGGCAGTTGGTTATCCCTTCACTGTTAATTGGCGGAGTATTCGGTTACATCATGAAAGCGAGCGGTCTGTGGTTACAGGCGAGAAGCGGTGTAAGTCTAAAACCAAAAGTGATAGAAGAAAAATGAAAGGGGTGATATTTGTTGCATCATTTCCAAGATTATCTCTGAAAATCAATTAATAAACGGTTGTTTTTATAGCCGCTCAATGCCCTTTTATTTATAATTTTTTCATTGGAAATAATTGAAGCATATGGAATTTTTATGAAATCGACTTGGTTAGGGATAACGCTATTATTACCCTTGTTAACCGCCTGTGATGCCCGTTCAGATATTACCATCAACAGCACCCAAATTAGCAGACAGCAAGCCAATACCATTAAGCAAAATATTGCTTCTCAATACCCCAACGCGAGCGCGGAAGAAAAACAACAAATTGCCGATGTTGCAGTTAAAGCCATTGAAAATTTGGTTTTTGTCGAAGGGGGCAGTTTTGATATGGGCGACTTTAAAGCACCCTGTGAAATTCCAAGTAAAACTTACGAACGTATTGATTGGTCACCAGATGGCAAGTGTTTTAGTACGCTCACCAGTGGCTTAACTGGTGGTCGTTATCTTCATAAAGTCACGCTGGATTCTTACTCAATAGCTAAGTTTGAAACCACGTTTCCAGATATGGAAGTGATGCGCAAAGTCGAAGGGCTTCCTGTTGCCGATCAAAGATTAGATCGTACTTACTATCAACGTGGTACGGATGAATTCAAAGCTCGCTTAAAAAAGAAAACAATGTCTGCCGCTTCTACACAATACTGGCAAGAAGCCAAAGATTATTGTCTCTGGTTAGGTCAAGTGACGGCTTTACCGTTTGATTTACCCACCGAAGCGCAATGGGAATATGCCGCACGCAGCCGTGGGCAACATTACTATTTTGCCACCAATAATGGTTACCGCCAGTTGCAAGGAGGCTATTATTACGACCCTGAGCTGGGTACCAATATTGATTATCAAGATGATGAGGTTAATGCATCAACTGATACTAAGAATATAAATACTTTTCCACCTAATCCATTAGGGGTGTATGGCATGAGCAACCAAGTCAGCGAGTGGGTCAATGATTGGTATGCTAAAGATTATTATTTGCACTCGCCAGAGCATAACCCTCAAGGGCCAGAAACTGGCACGGAAAAAGTCATGCGTGATGGCATGGGAACTACCATGACGTTTTCTCGCCTCCATTCAGCGGGAGAGAAAAGATATTACTCATCCGTTAGCTTTCGTTGCGCATTGCAACAAAGCACGCCAGTTAAGCGTTAAACATGAATAAGCCAACCGTGAAGTTGGTTGGCTTATTGCTTTATCGTCGATGATTATACGTAGCGGCTACCTTGTGGCGCTCGGCCAATTTTTGCTAACTGTTGCTCAACCGCCTCACGTTTATCGCTCCATGAATTCCCTTTTCTTGGTGTGAAGGGTAATGGTGAGCGAATTGTAACGAGCTTGGTGAACTTATCTTTTTGGGCCAGTTTGAATACCCAGTCATTAAAGTCGTCTTGTTGTTGCCAGTCGAGTATCGCATTAATGCGAGCGAGGTTATCAAATAACACTTTCTCACCTTCTTGTTTACTGCCATCTGGGCTCATGTGCGCCAATACTTCTTCAAATTTACGCCAGCTAGAAATGCTGCTGGCTAACAGGTAACAAATCGCCTGCTCTTGTGGTTCTTCCCAGCGTTCAAAAAAGGTTTCAGTTAAGGTATCAAGCATCATACCTATGGTCTCGGGCGGCAGTTTGTCGGGTTTAACCTCTAACCAGGCTTGTTTGTTGAGGATGCGGCGGGTTAATAAGTCGGCTTCATTTTTTTGATATTGCCGATTTTTCCACCATTCATCCACTTCTCTCGTCCCCAATTTGACAGCGTTTTCCCATGCTTGTGCTGGATCGCTAATGGCTTCATAAGCATTAAAGGCAAACGCCATATAACTGGTGCGAGTCAGATATTCATACATATCTTTGTTGATATTTTCTAGCTGACGATAATCGACATATTGCAACCCTTGCCACACCACTTGCGCCAGTTTCCAAATATTTTCAAAATTAATATTGGCACCAAAGCCACCACTGCCACCTGCACCCCAAACAATGCGACCATTGCAATATAGGTACAATTTACCCGTATCTAAAATAAGCTGAAAATCACCTCCAAAGCCTACACCTAAATTTAAATTCCCCTCAGCCTTCAATTCCGCTAAGGGCTCAAAATTAAGGGTGGTTTCTTTGTCTGGATCTTGCCATTCTAGCGCACCAGTGATTTGACCGCCCGCCTGTACGCCAGCAAATCCTTCTGCTTTTACCCCGACTTCACCATTAGGTTTAACTGCCATACCTACCGAAGGGGACAACAACATACTGTGACCGGCTTCTTGCTCTTGGGGTTGGTTGGTTACCCCTGCTGAGCCCGTTACCATCGCCCCAGCAAAGCAACTTAATTTGGTGGTGCAATTGGTTCGAAAACGACCAAAAGAATAGTGTTGGGTGTCACCATTGGCATCTTTATAGCTCAGCGACAGCGGAAAACCACTTTCATAAGGCAGGTAACTTTTAAACTCGACCGAAGCCTCAGCCAGAGCAATGGCAGCTTCCGCTTTAATACCAATATCAACCTTACCTTGAGTGGGTTCAAAGGTAGATTTTAGCGCAGCCGTGGCTCCCCAGCGTAATAATTGTGCTTCAGAGCTGGCAGCAAATCTGGTGTTACCGTCTTGATTTAAAATATAGTGGCTGGCTTTCCATTCACCGCTGTTACCTCCTTCCGCTTTCCACTCTTTAAAGACCATTTCAATTGATGGGTTTTCAATGGTTTTGGTGACGGTTTCTTTAATGTTATTAAGTAGCGCCTCTTTAAACCCTGCCACATTGCCCTCACGCAATGCTGATAACATCGTCGAATTGGTTGGACGGCGATCCCAAGCAATACGTTCACGCTCAACATAAGTGATACGCACATAAACAAATTGATTACGAGATACCGAGTAGGCTTCTAATACATGCTGACTAGCTGGATGGGTGGTAAGCGTTTTATTTTTGGTAAAGTTTTGCAAATTAACGCCCAAGTTATTGGGTTTTTGGTCTTTGGTTTCCGCTTTGGTTTGCAGCGCTTGATTGTATTCAATGGTTGCTTGTATATCGGCTAACACTCGTTGTTTTAATATTTGAGTGGCGCTTTCATTGTTAAAAATAGGGTTATAACCGTCTACTATTCGACGTCTTTTTTCTAACTCTTTGAGCTTAGCTTTCACCAATTGTTGGTTACTCTTTGTCTCCTCCTTCGAGGTTTGATCTTTGGTTTCTTCGATCGCAATGGCTCCTGCATTGACCGCTTGTTCAGCCCATTGTTGTTTCTTCTTTATATGGGCTAAGTGGTCTTCATCGGTGGCAGTTTTTGGATCGGGCGCACTATCTTGCACAGCTTTCAAATTGGCGATTAATTGTTCAGTGGCTTGGATTTCTTCGTTTAACAGCGCAATAGCTTGTTCATCTAAGCAATAATATTGTGAGCCTTTATCTTGAGTGAAAAACAACACATCTTTAATATCTTTGCCCTGACAAGCTGGAGGGTGGATTAGGCTGCCTTGGTCTGATACCGGACGTTTAACCTGTGGTGGTTCGACGTCTGGTAGTGGTGCTTGTGGTTCAGGCTCTGGGTCACTAGGTAATACAATGACATCTCCCGGAAAAATCAAATCTGGATTGGGCTGATATTTAGGGTTAAGCGCCAATATTTGGTTAAAATCGACTTGTTGTTGAATTGCGATAGCCAGTAAGGTATCACCTGCTTGGACGGTATAAGTTTGGCTCATGCTAATGCCTCATGAGATTGAATTTGTTGCATAATATCTGCCATTTTATCGATCTGAGTTGGTGTCATTTTCCATGAATCTAGCTGTTTAGGGGCGAACTCTGGTGTGGACCATTGCGCTTGAAACCATTGGTTGTGATGCCAATAAACCGCATGAATTGGATAGAAGAAGTGCTGCCTTTCTTCGTCACTCAAAGCACCGATAAATGCCAACATGGTTCTTGGTTCGTAGTATCGAAGAAAGGTGGGGGCGGCATTTTTATAGATGGTTAATCTATTGCGTAACAAATCAACAATATTACTTTGTTGAACATTTGCAGGTGCGACAAGTATGCAACCTAAAGGGGCTTGCTCAAATTGAGTTAGCCATTTGGCTTGTAGCTCAGGGTAGGAGGTAATATCGACGACAACAGGGCCGAGCTCTAAGTGTTGATAGTGAGTACCATGGAAAAGTAGATCGCTATAAGGCTCACTGAGTTGGTGCTGATTGATGTGTTGGTAGAGTTCCATTTTCCAATTAGGCATTAATGATGATTCAATTAATGCGTAGATCTTCGATGTATTTGAGGAAATATCGATTAATGGAACCTTGTCCAATACTTGGATTTTCCATTCAGGATTTAACCATGAATTTTGCATATTCCCCCCATGCCACAGTTGCAAAGTTCCATCATTAAACTGCCAGAATCGACCATTTCAGCGTGCATGCTCGGAGTAATTGAAGCGGGCGGTGTGCTTTCTACAATCGGTGCCTCTATCCCATTCGGTAAGGCTGGCATTGCGCCACTAAAGCCACTACCACTTCCCGCACTACCACCAGAATTAATGTTCACGCCAGCACCGACAACATGAACACCAGCTGCATCGACTTTTACAAAACTACCACCTACCTTAACGGTGATTTCTGCACCGGCTTCTATTACGACTTTGTTGCCCGATTTTATGTGGATTTCATTGGCTGCTTGATTGACGATCACTGAGCCAGATTTGATTTGTAGATTACCGTCAACCACAAAGTTTTGATCTTTAGCGATTTTGCTACGGCTTTCACCTTCTACCGTCAAATTGTGATTGTTTTTGATCTGAGTGAATTGATTGTTTTCTACGGTTAGATGCTGGTCGTGATTTACATCGGTAATGTGGTCATTGAGAGTTTCCGATTTAAAATCTTTTTGCGCATGAACATACACTTGCTCCGAGCCAGATTGGTCTTCAAAACTGATTTCGTTAAACCCTTCACCTTGGTGGGTTTCACTGCGCCACACAGTTTTGGTCTTATTATCTGGCAGTGGGTAAGGCGGTAGGTTTTGGGCATTAAAGGCGCGACCGGTCACAATAGGTTGGTCTGGGTCGCCGTTTAAAAATGACACGATGACTTCTTGGCCAATACGTGGAACAGCAATCATGCCATATTGGCTACCCGCCCAGCCTTGCGACACTTGCACCCAACATGAACTATGCTCATCACCATTTGAATATCGATCCCACGGGAAATGCAGTTTTACGCATCCATATTCATCACAAAAGATTTCTTCGCCATCAGGGCCGACAACGTAAGCGGTCATGGGGCCATCGACTTGTGGGCGGGTCATTTGTGGCATGCGCCAGGTTTTATCGACTGGAATGGCTTCAAATTGATTAGCGTAAGTGGTCGGTTTACCACCGGCGGATTCTTCTAACGCTTGTGGTTGCTCGCCTTGATGAGTACTCGCAATGACTAACCATTGTTTATTGAAGCTATCATCGGTGTGTTCGCTTAGCTCGAACTTCGCGCCGGTTTGCAGTTGCGGCTCATTACTTTTGCCTTTGGCCGTGTGAGCATGGCGACGCAAACTATCTAGGCTCAGTTGGTTGAATTCTTTACCGGTAGCGTCATCTTTAAAGCGTCCCGGCGCGTCAAAGTGTTGATAGGTATCACGCTGATAGTCCATGTCGTTAGCGACCGCTTGTTGGCTAAAAGTGTACTGCGGTTTTTTAAAACTGTTGTCACCGCTGTGTGCTTCACTGACTTCAAACTGAGTAGTCTTGCTGAATGCTTTTATATACGGCGTTGAGCTGATACCGCTTGCCATCACGTTATAAGGCACAGGTGAATCTAGCGCGCTAATCACTTGAGAATCATCGGTGAACAGTACACTGTGTTTCCCTTTTGAATGTTCAATGTGATACACCATGCCTTCTTCGGCGGCAAGGCGATTAATGAATTCAAGGTCGGTTTCGCGATATTGCA
>NZ_JBHGNY010000019.1:0-34121 GCF_053544035.1 Vibrio sp. E150_018
TATCGAGAAACGAGATTCCGAGCCACGAGAAACGAAAAAAAGCGACACTAGCTCAGCTGGTAGAGCGCAACCTTGCCAAGGTTGAGGTCACGAGTTCGAACCTCGTGTGTCGCTCCAAATACATAAGGTTTCTAGTTTATAGTCCTTAGTTTCTAGGGGAGAAGACTGAGAACCTAAGGACTAGCATCCTAGCTTCCTTAAAATATATAAAAAAACGATCTCTTTAGGGATCGTTTTTTATTCTTTATAATTCAGTGAGTGATATCACTATTCAATAATAAATTCAGTTTTTCTGGATTTCTGCTCTTTAATTGCTACAGTTTATATTTCCAAATTCAATTCGTACGTTTGATTCCAATGCTCCTCTTGCATTATTATCGGCGTTCTCTGAGAAAAATGGATAATTATCTACAAACTTATCCACATGTTTTTTTTGTGGATAACTTGGTGTGTAAGTTGTTTTTTAGTTGTAATAAAATCCATTTTAAATGGATCATTTAAAGTTGACTGAAATCACAAATTAAATGACAATGCTGTAAATTGTTGTTTTTTATCGTTATTTTTGTTTTGCTGTATGAAAGAACAGTGCGAGATAAGGATCTTTATTTGATTTTTACTTGATCTTTATCATTTATTTTGAATGTGCTTAACTTTTTGTTACGCCCTGTCACGCTCTCTCTTTTGTCACTTTTTCCACATTTCTAATATTTTTTGGGATAAGTATCACTAAGCGTCTCTTGGTAATCCTTTTCCTATAATTCTAACTAGCCTTTCTAATTTAGTATTTCGTGCTGTATTGGCATCAATATCATTCTTCTTTTTATTTTGCTGCTCTATCGCCCATTGAATATGAATATCCAAATTATCATCTAATCCTAGGCGTGCGGTTAATGCTTCTAGGATTGTGGATTGATAAGGGGCATTGCCCAAGGCGATAGAAATATTACGTAACCACTGAATGTGACCAATACGACGAATAGCAGAGCCTTCCATATTTTTTAAGAATTGAAGTTCGTTCCACTGGAATAACTTGATAAGGTCAGCATCATTGAATATGTCACGTCGGTGAAAACTGGCTTCATTTGTGACGTCTGCCGCTCGATTCCACGGGCAGACCAATTGACAATCATCACAACCATAAATTCGATTGCCTATTTTAGAACGAAGTTCTTCCGGGATAACACCATCTAATTCAATGGTGAGGTAAGAGATACATAGACGAGCATCAATTACGCCTTCTTCGATAATTGCTCCTGTAGGGCAAGATGTCATACAAGCTTTACATTGGCCGCATTGATCTGTCTGAGGTTCATCAATAGGAAGAGGGATATCAACTAATAGTTCACCAAGAAAAAACCAAGAACCAGCCTGTTTGTCAAGAATGAGAGAGTGCTTTCCTGCCCAACCTAATCCTGCCTTTTGTGCTAAAGGGCGTTCTAAAATGGGGGCAGAATCAACAAAAGGTCGATAACCTAATTCTCCCACTTCTTCTTCAATTTTCTGTCCCAGCTTTTTTAATTGGTTACGGATGAGTTTATGGTAGTCGCGACCTAATGAATAACGACTAATATAAGCCTGAGTAGGATCGGATAGGTTTGAAGCAAATTGAGCTTCTGGAGGCAAGTAGTCCATACGAACGCTTATCACACGGATGGTACCTGGATGGAGTTCTTGAGGGCGGGCTCGCATCATGCCGTGTCGTGCCATCCAATCCATAGAACCATGGTAACCGGCATCAAGCCAACGTTGTAATTGGGCTTCATGTTCCGAGAGGTCAACATCGGTGATCCCGACGTGCTGAAAGCCGAGTTCTTTACCCCATTGTTTGATTTTATTAGCAAGTTCTTGATGGTTCATGTTAGATGGGCTATTTCAGTAAGGTTTATATTAGAATTCTAGCATGAGTTAGGAGTGTGATTCAGTAGCAACGACGATCTCTATTTGCTAAGTAACGTAATTTTGACCAAGTTTCTATTTCTTTTTGACACTTTGTTTAGAATTTGTCGTCAATATATAGAATAATAGACCAATTGAGTCTTGCTACTATTGACTCAGTCAGTTTACTATTTTTTATTGATGGAATTATAAGCTGCCAATAGGCCATTTATTATACGGGTGATGACACTTTATGACGACCAAGCAGACGAGAAAACAAGCTATGTTAAGTGATGAATCTGCGACCATCGCGTTTGGAACACAACTAGCTAAGTTATGCTCCCAGCAAACCACTATTTATTTGCATGGTGATCTTGGTGCTGGGAAAACGACCTTTAGCCGAGGCTTCATTCGTGCTTTAGGCCATGAAGGTAATGTAAAGAGCCCAACGTATACCTTGGTTGAACCGTATCAGTTAGATAATTGGCAAGTTTTTCATTTTGATTTATATCGTCTTGCGGATCCTGAAGAACTCGAGTTTATGGGGATCCGAGATTACTTTACCCCCGATGCGATTTGCTTGGTGGAGTGGCCTGAAAAAGGTGAAGGTTTGCTTCCTTTAGCAGATTTGGATATAGAACTACGTTACGTCGATGTGCAACGTCAGGTTGTTATCAGGGCAAATAATGAATATGGGCAATCTTTAGTAAATAAGTTGGAGTTGTGTTGAAATATTCTTATTTTCGAGCGTTGTGTCTGCTCATGATGTTATGGCTTGGTGCTATTGCGAGTGTCAATGCTAATTCTTTAAATAGTATTCGAGTTTGGCCTTCACCTCATGACACTCGTGTGGTGATGGACATGGGTAGTGAAGCCAAATTTAGCTATTTTACCTTAAGTGGACCAGATCGTTTGGTTCTGGATTTAAAACAAACACAGTTAAAAACTAAGCTACCGATTATGATTAAAGATAGTCCGGTATTAACTAAAATTCGTCATAGTACACCAACTGAGCCATCAAGTTATCGTTTAGTGTTTGAATTGAAATCAGCGCAAAAACCAGAAATATTTACTTTAGCACCAACGGCAGATGGTCAATATGGGCATAGGTTAGTAGTAGACTTTAAGCATGAAGAAACGGCTTCGACATCATCAAATGCGACTGCTGCGAAAAGTACCCCTCAAAAAACATCCGCTCTAGCGGTTACAACGCGCGCCATTCCACCCTCTAAAATTGTAGTGGCGATTGACCCTGGACATGGTGGTGAAGATCCTGGCTCTATTGGGCCGACTCGTAAATATGAAAAGCATGTCACATTAGCGATTGCGAAAAAAGTAGTGGCTAAACTGAATTCAACATCCAATATTCATGCAATCTTAACTCGTACTGGTGATTATTACGTTAACTTGAATAAGCGTTCGGAAATTGCCCGTAAAAATAAATCGCTACTATTGGTTTCGATTCACGCTGATAGCTATACGTCGGCAGGGCCACGTGGTGCTTCCGTATTCGTATTAAGTACTCGTCGTGCGAATACTGAAATTGGTCGTTGGGTAGTAAAAAAAGAAGAACAATCTGAGCTTTTAGGTGGTGGTGGTGTTTTACTGTCTAAAAACAGCAATGATAAAAACGTTAGCCAAACAGTATTAGATTTGCAGTTTAGTCATTCGCAAACTGAAGGGAATAAACTTGCACTGAAAATGATCCAAGAATTAAGACAAGTGACACGTATGCACACATCTAAGCCTGTTTATGCTAGCCTTGCCGTATTGAAGTCTCCAGATATTCCATCAATATTAGTTGAGACGGGCTTTATGTCTAATCCACAGGAAGAGAAATTATTAGTTCAAAATTACCACCAAAATAAATTAGCCGGTGCAATTTCCAATGCGGTTATTGAGTATTTTAAAGCCAATCCACCGGAAGGCATGATTGTGGTAAATCAATCATCAGGTTCGACACATAAAGTGAAAAGTGGTGAGTCTCTTTCAGTGATTGCCCATAATTATGGCACCACAACAGCAAACCTGATGAAGTGGAACAACTTAAAAAGTTCAACGGTATTTGTTGGCCAAGAGTTGAAAGTTGCTTCATCAGGAGCCACATCTAATAATGGTTCAACGGCTTCTCGTCGTACTAGTCATACCACCGTGACTCATGTGGTAAAAAGTGGTGATTACCTAGGTAAAATTGCGGAACAATATTCAGTATCGGTGAATAGCATTAAGCAGCAGAACAACTTGCGATCCAATACTTTAAAAATTGGCCAAAAATTACAAATCAGTGTTCCTGTGAAAAATACGATCTACCAAGTAAGAAGTGGCGACTTTTTAGGTAAGATCGCTGACAAATATGGCGTTAGTATTTCTGATATTCGCAAAGCTAATGATTTGAGATCCGACAGCCTAGCAGTAGGTCAGAAGCTGACGATACCTCAATCTTAAGCTTGCTCTTAATTTCAATCGATTAAATGGTGCAGTAGCGTTATGGCGATAAAAATTTTACCCGCTCGATTAGCCAACCAAATTGCGGCAGGTGAAGTAGTTGAGCGCCCTGCATCGGTGGTTAAAGAGCTGGTTGAAAATAGTATCGACTCCGGTGCGACGCGCATTGATGTTGATATTGAAAAGGGTGGCAGCAAGCTGATTCGAGTGCGCGATAACGGCTCGGGTATTGAAAAAGATGAACTAGGCTTGGCGCTCAGTCGTCATGCTACCTCGAAAATTCATTCTCTTGATGATCTTGAAGCTATTCTTAGCCTAGGCTTTCGAGGCGAAGCGTTGGCCAGTATCAGCTCGGTTTCGCGTTTAACCTTAACGTCTCGTACTGCAACACAAACTGAAGCATGGGCTGCGTATGCGGAAGGTCGAGATATGGCGGTGCAATTAACCCCTGCTGCCCACCCGATTGGAACCACAGTTGAAGTGGTCGATCTCTTTTTTAATACGCCTGCACGCCGCAAATTTCTACGAACCGAAAAGACCGAATTTTCTCATATTGATGAACTACTTAAACGTATTGCATTGAGCTGTTTTTCGATTTCCATTACTTTGCGCCATAATGGCAAAGTCATACGTCAATATCGCTCAGCTAAAACCGATCTACAAATTGAAAAACGAGTGGCTGCGGTATGCGGTAATCACTTTATGGATCATGCGGTTGCGATTGAACTTAATCATGATGATTTAAGGCTTAAAGGCTGGATCACCACACCGGATGGTGCACGTAATCAAAGTGACCTTCAGTATTGTTATGTTAATAGCAGAATGATGCGTGATAAGTTAATTAATCATGCTATCCGCCAAAGTTATGAAAATGCACTGCGCCCCGAGCAATTCGCGACTTATGTGTTGTTTATTGAAGTCGATCCACATCATGTCGATGTTAATGTTCATCCCGCTAAGCATGAAGTACGCTTTCACCATGCTCGCTTAGTTCATGACTTTATTTACCAAGCATTAAGTGATGCATTGGCGCAAAGTATTGAGTTAGTTAAACCATCGATATCTAAATCGGCGTACGCAACTGAACCCGTTGGAGGTGATGATTACTCGATTCGAGAGTCAGCACCAGTCCATCAACCTCAGCATACGAGCTCTAAGCATCGTGTTAGTACTCAAGCGTGGGAATCATCTCGTGTTTCATCGGGGCACTCTCAATCGTCTTCCGCTGTGTCTTATCCAAGCTCGCGCCCGTCATCCATAGTCCAGAAAAAGCAAACCGATGCTTATCGTGCTTTATTTGAGCCTTTGACAAATGTTGCTGACGAGGTGTGTGATGAGTCGGATCTAGGTGTTGTGGGGCAGGATTTTATGGAGCAGGGTGTTACCACTGTTCCCCAACCCTTGGTGGAAAAGCATGATAGCTCAGAGACTAATATCACCGACCTAGGTAAAGCATTAACGGTGATCCAAGATGTTTATTTATTGATGCAAAATGCGCAAGGTTGTCATTTGGTTGATTTAAATAAAGCAGAAGCGCTGCGGGTTCAAGGTCAGTTTAATTTTTTCGATGGGGATAAGTTGAAAGCTCAGCCTTTATTGATCCCTTTAAATATACCAATGTCGGCTGAAGATATTGAAACGTTAACGACTTATCAGAATCTATTATTCACTCTTGGAATTGAATTAACAGCGAAAGGGAAAAACAGTGTAATGGTGATGGGCGTACCACAACCATTACGTCAGCAAAATTTACAGCAATTAATACCCGACCTATTGATCGAGTTACAAAAAGAACAAAATGTTGAACTCCCCTTGATCACTCAATGGCTCACAAGCAAGATTGTGGTAGCAAAACCAAAATATAGGCTCTCTGAAGCGATTCAGTTAGTCGCAGAACTCGAACAAACCTGGGGTGTTTATTTACCTTATCATCAATATAACTGGATCCAACCTGTGAATTTTTCTCAATCAATAGCGGCGCTGCAATCATGAAACAACCATTACCACTCGCATTATTTTTAATGGGTCCAACCGCATCAGGTAAGACGGATCTAGCGATTCGTTTAAGACAAAAATATCCGGTTGAGATAATCAGTGTTGATTCTGCGTTAATTTATAAAGGCATGGATATTGGTACTGCCAAGCCTGATGCACAAGAGTTAGCACTTGCACCGCATCGGTTGATCGATATTCTCGATCCGAGTGAAGCCTATTCGGCCGCGGATTTTCGTCGTGATGCGTTGCAGCAGATGGATGAAATCGTCTCTCAAGGTAAAATTCCATTGTTGGTTGGCGGGACGATGCTGTACTACAAAGCCTTACTTGAAGGGTTATCACCATTACCCGCTGCCGATCCGGACATTCGCCAACAAATTGAACAAGAAGCCAATGAAAAAGGTTGGGATGTAATGCATCAACAGCTAAGTCAAATTGATCCTGTTTCTGCTTTACGTATTCATCCTAACGATCCGCAACGTTTGTCTCGTGCATTAGAAGTGTTTCGTATCTCAGGTAAAAGCTTAACCGAATTGACGGAACAAAAGGGAGAAGCATTGCATTATCAAGTGAAGCAGTTTGCCATTATGCCAAAAGAGCGAGTGGAGCTTCACCGCCGGATTGAGCTGAGATTTGAAAAAATGATGGCAGCTGGCTTTGAAAATGAGGTGAAAGCTTTGCGTGCCAGAGGTGATCTACATCTTGATCTTCCTTCAATTCGTTGTGTAGGTTATCGACAAGTGTGGGAATATTTAGATGGCAATGGTACATTGGATGAAGCCATTTTCCGTGGCGTGTGTGCCACTCGTCAATTGGCTAAGCGACAAATTACTTGGTTACGCAGTTGGAATGACTTAACTTGGTTAGATAGTGAAGATATTGAAGCGGGAGTTAAAGCTATTTCTGCCGAAATTGATCATTATTCACATGGATAGCTTTATTAATCAAATTGTAAGTAAATTCTGATTGATGCAGTATCTTAAATGAGTTTGAGTATATACTGTAATTGCTCATACTCTTTGTATTTATGCTCTTTGTACTTAGTACTTTGCGTATGTGTTAAAAGCGACGTCAAGGTTGAAATCGCTATATAGTACCAATCGCAATAAGTAACGGTTCACCTTAGCTTGTTAAAAAAACTCGCTAACTACGTTATAAAATTTGTATGTAGAACCACTACTAACAGAAATTTTATGCCTTGTTATCAAGCTTTTTTTCTGCGCTAATGAGACCATTTACTTATATTGATTGGTATAAAGAAACTTTAGCAGTCGGGTGAATTCATCCGTTAATGCATGACTTATCGTTTATGCTGAGAAACCAGCAATATAGGTAAGAATTGGCACTGCTTTTTGTGTAAGTAAGCACTTTTGATTTTCTATGCTAAGTCCCATTTTGGAACTTAGGAAAAAAGAGAAAGTCAACTAAAAATAAAATAAACAACAAATATAAGGAATATAAAATGGCTAAGGGGCAATCTTTACAAGATCCGTTCTTAAATGCGTTACGTCGCGAGCGTATCCCTGTATCAATCTATCTCGTGAATGGCATTAAATTACAAGGCCAAATTGAGTCATTTGATCAATTTGTGATCTTATTGAAAAATACGGTAAACCAAATGGTTTATAAGCATGCAATTTCTACCGTCGTTCCTGCTCGTGCGGTTAGTCATCATACGGCTGAGCGTCCACAAGGTGAGCGTGCGGAACGTCCTCAACAAGAGAATTCTGAAGATTAATATCTATCTAATTTTGAACTATCAATTATTAAGGAGCGAGCTGCTTGTTTGACCGTTATGAAGCCGGTGAGCAGGCTGTACTTGTTCATATCAACTTCACACAAGAAGGTGAGTGGGAAGATCTCAGCGAGTTTGAAATGCTGGTATCTTCCGCTGGCGTCACATCGCTACAAGTTGTAACAGGTAGCCGCCAATCTCCGCATACAAAATACTATGTTGGAACCGGTAAAGCTCAAGAAATCGCGGATACAGTTAAGGCTTTAGGCGCTGAAATTGTCATTTTCAATCATGCACTAAGTCCAGCTCAAGAGCGGAACTTAGAATATTTGTGTCAATGCCGTGTGTTGGATCGTACCGGATTAATTCTCGATATTTTCGCCCAACGAGCTCGAACCCATGAAGGTAAATTGCAAGTAGAGTTGGCACAGTTACGTCATCTTTCTACTCGCTTGATTCGTGGTTGGACGCACTTGGAGCGTCAAAAAGGTGGTATTGGTTTAAGAGGGCCGGGTGAAACTCAGCTTGAAACTGATAGACGATTACTGCGTGAGCGTATTAAGGCGATTTTACGTCGTTTAGCGAAAGTGGCTAAGCAACGTGAGCAAGGACGTAAAGCGCGTCAACGTGCAGAAATTCCAACTATCTCATTAGTAGGTTATACCAATGCGGGGAAATCTACCTTATTTAACCGTATTACCGAAGCTGGGGTTTATGCCGCAGACCAATTATTTGCAACACTAGATCCGACCTTGCGTAAGATCGAGTTAGAAGATGTTGGTGGGGCAATATTAGCGGATACCGTTGGTTTTATTCGCCACCTTCCACATGATTTAGTCGCTGCATTTAAAGCTACATTGCAAGAAACGCAAGAAGCTGACATTTTGTTACATGTTGTGGATGCAAGTGATGACCGTTTTCGTGAGAATATTCATGCGGTAAACGAAGTTCTTGAAGAGATCGATGCTCATGAGGTTCCATCGCTATTAGTGATGAACAAGATTGATAGCATGGACGATCAAAAACCAAGAATCGACCGTGATGATGAAGGTAGACCTCGCACTGTGTGGGTGTCAGCGATGGAAGGGCAAGGTATCGATTTGCTATTCTCTGCGCTGACAGAACGTCTAGCAACTCAAATTGTTCAATATCAATTGTGTATTCCTCCTATGAACCAGGGGAGAGTTCGGAGCCTGTTTTTCCAATTGAATGCAATTCAAGCGGAAGAGTATGATGAACAAGGCAATTTATTGATTGATATTAGAATGCAACAAGTTGATTGGTTAAGATTAGTGAAAAGAGAAGGGGCAGTAATGAGTGACTTTATCGTCACAGACATCACTGCTACAGTATGATATCAATTATTACGAGACAGATTGATATAACGTCATATCTATACGATGGAGCTTTCTAATGGCGTGGAATGAGCCTGGAAATAATAACGACAATAACGGCCGCGATAATGACCCTTGGGGTAAGAACAATAATCGTGGCGGTCGTGAACAAGGTCCACCTGATTTGGATGAGGTGTTTAATAAACTCAGCCAAAAGTTAGGCGGAAAATTTGGTAAGAAAGGAGGTGGTAAAGGGCCTTCTTTTGGTGGTGGCGGTGCAATAGGCTTTGGTGCCATTGCTATTATTGCCATTTTAATTTGGGTGTTCTCTGGTTTCTACACTATCGGTGAAGCAGAAAGAGGCGTGGTTTTACGCTTAGGTAAATATGAGCGTATGGTTGACCCTGGTCTAAACTGGCGTCCTCGCTTTATTGATGAAGTTACTGCGGTAAACGTACAAGCGATTCGTTCTTTACGTGCATCTGGTTTGATGCTGACCAAAGATGAAAATGTAGTGACCGTTGAAATGGGCGTTCAATATCGCGTATCAGATCCCTATAAATATTTGTACCGTGTGACGAATGCTGATGATAGCTTACGTCAAGCAACTGATTCAGCACTACGTGCGGTTATCGGTGATTCATTAATGGATAGTATTTTGACTAGTGGTCGTCAGGCGATTCGTCAAGAAACAGAAAAAACTTTAAACCAAATTATCGATAAGTACGATATGGGCTTAACGGTTATTGATGTGAACTTCCAATCATCTCGCCCTCCTGAGCAAGTAAAAGATGCATTTGATGATGCTATTGCCGCTCGAGAAGATGAAGAGCGTTTCATTCGCGAAGCAGAAGCTTATAAAAATGAAATTTTACCGAAAGCAACGGGTCGAGCTGAACGTTTGAAGAAAGAAGCGCAAGGTTATACCGAACGCACGGTAAATGAAGCATTAGGTCAAGTTGCTCAGTTTGAGAAATTACTTCCTGAATATAATGCAGCACCAGGTGTCACTCGTGATCGTTTGTACTTAGATTCAATGGAGAAGATTTATTCTCATAGTTCGAAAGTGCTCATTGACTCTGACTCATCTGGCAATATGTTATACCTGCCAATTGATAAGTTGATTTCAGAATCTAAACAAAACAACAGTTCAACTCGTGCTAAAGATAAAACGCAACCAACCTATGATGGTATTCAGTTGGATCCACAAAATAGCAGTGGATCTCAAGATTCGGGCACTAACTCAACATCTACACGTCAAGGGAGATTCTAAGCATGCGTAAGTTAATTATCCCTTTAGTCGCGATTTTAATCGTCGTTTCGTTAATGTCGGTGTTCGTGATCCCAGAAGGCGAGCGTGGCATTGTGATCCGTTTTGGTCGTGTGCTTAAAGATACCAATGAGATCTCTAAGATTTATCCACCAGGGTTACACATTAAAATGCCTTTCTTTGATAGTGTGAAAACATTAGATGCGCGTATCCAAACCATGGATGGCCGTTCTGATCGTTTCGTCACTTCAGAGAAAAAAGACGTTATCATTGATACTTATGTGAAGTGGAAAATCAGTGATTTTGGTCAATATTACCTTGCTACTGGAGGGGGGAATACCTTAACCGCTGAAACATTACTTGAACGTAAAGTGACAGATGTACTTCGTTCTGAAATTGGTTCGCGTGAAATTAAGCAAATTGTTTCTGGACCAAGCAGTGATATTGTTGCCGTAGATTCTATCGATGATAATGAAGTGCTGCCTGAATCAGCCAAAGAAGCACTTGAAATTGATGGTGAACGTGATCAAATTATGCAAGAAGTATTGGAAGATACTCGTGGTAGTGCGATGAAAGATTTGGGTGTTGAAGTGGTTGACTTCCGTATGAAGAAAATCAACTTACCTGATGAAATCAGTGAGTCTATTTACCGCCGTATGCGTGCAGAGCGTGAATCGGTTGCTCGTAAGCACCGTTCTCAAGGTCGTGAAAAGGCAGAGATCATTCGAGCTCAAGCTGAGTTAGAAGTAGCGACTATTCTTGCAGAAGCTGATAAGACAGCTCGTGTAACACGAGGTGATGCTGATGCAACTGCAGCGAATATTTACTCAAAAGCTTATAAACAATCACCTGAGTTTTATAGCTTCTTACGTTCATTGAAAGCGTATGAGAAGTCATTTAGCAACAAGAGTGACTTGTTAGTGCTTGATCCTAAGAGCGATTTCTTCAAATACATGAATGATAGCAATGGCCGAAAATAAGTTGATTGAACTTATTCGGCAGTAAGATTTGAAAGGCCCTTCGTGGGTCTTTCTTGTTTTTGGATATATAACAGTTTTTGGGGCATAAAAGAGAGGTTGAACATGACCGCATTGATGATCGCCATTGGTCTATTATTGATTTTTGAAGGGATGGGGCCGGCATTATTTCCAAAACAGTGGCGCGACATGGTGAGTCAAATGGCTCAGCAGCCTGAGCAGACATTAAAGCGTATTGGTGCGGGTCTGATTCTGGTTGGTGCTATTATTGTGTTATTGATGGTGAGTTAGTTTTTACGCTTCAATTTTGTAAAACCTAATATACAATATTTGTCGTAAAATTAATTTGCATAAAAAATCATCTAAAAAATGACTGCAAGATGGTACTAGGCTATGCTAGAATCCTTTTTTAACTAGCAAGCAGACTTAGAAAGATGGGAAATAACGTAGTCGTTCTGGGCACCCAATGGGGTGACGAAGGTAAAGGTAAAATCGTTGACCTTTTAACTGAAGATGCAAAATATGTGGTTCGCTATCAAGGTGGTCACAATGCAGGTCACACTCTAGTCATTGACGGTGAAAAAACCGTTCTTCACTTAATTCCATCAGGTATTCTACGCGAAAATGTAAAATGCATTATCGGTAATGGCGTAGTACTTTCACCTGACGCTTTATTAAAAGAAATGAAACCGCTTGAAGAGCGCGGCATTCCAGTTCGCGAACGCTTATACATTTCTGAAGCTTGTCCTCTAATTCTTCCTTATCATATTGCTTTAGACCAAGCTCGTGAATTAGCTCGTGGCAAAAAAGCAATTGGTACAACTGGCCGTGGTATCGGTCCAGCTTATGAAGATAAAGTTTCTCGTCGCGGTTTACGTGTGGGCGATTTGTTTGACATGGAAGCTTTCGCGCAAAAATTAAAAGAAGTGATGGAATATCATAACTTCCAACTAGTGAACTACTACAAAGTAGAAGAAGTGAGCTACGAAGAAGTGTTGGAGCAAGTAAAAGGCTATGCTGAATTACTGACTTCACTTGTGATTGATGTGACCGATGAGCTTGATTCTGCTCGTAAACGTGGTGATAAAATCATGTTTGAAGGCGCGCAAGGGACATTGCTTGATATCGACCACGGTACTTACCCTTACGTAACTTCTTCCAATACCACTGCTGGTGGTGTTGCTGCAGGTTCTGGTTTTGGCCCTCGTCACTTAGGTTACATCTTAGGTATCGCTAAAGCTTACTGTACTCGTGTTGGTTCAGGTCCATTTCCGACTGAACTATATGATGGTTTAGATAAGCAAGATCCGATTGGTAAACACTTAGGTACAGTGGGTAACGAATTCGGTGCAACTACTGGTCGTTTACGTCGTACTGGTTGGTTTGATGCTGTTGCTATGCGTCGTGCAATTCAAATTAACTCTTTATCTGGTTTCTGCCTAACTAAGCTTGATGTACTTGATGGTTTAAAAGAAATCAAAATCTGTACTAGCTACAAGATGGATGATGGTTCTACTGTTGAAGTGTCTCCAATGTCAGCAGATGATTTTGAAAGAGCGACACCAGTTTACGAAACCATGCCTGGTTGGTCTGAAAATACTTTCGGTGCTAAATCTATCGATGAGCTTCCTCAAGCAGCTCTTGATTATATCAAACGCATTGAAGAATTAACGGGTGTACCCGTTGATATTATTTCAACCGGTCCAGATCGTAATGAAACCATCATTAAGGTTCATCCATTTAATTCTTAATTTTGAATTAGACTGAGTTATAAAAAGCCGACTTCAGGGTCGGCTTTTTGTTGTCTGTAATTTAGGGTTTATTAGTCTTATACCAATCGCACTAATTATATGATCATTCTTGCTTGTTAAAAGCCTCGATAACTGCGTTATAAATTTTGATTGTAGAGCAACTAGTTATCGAAAATTTATGCCTTGTTCTCAAGGCTTTTTCCTTCGCAATTTTTGGTCACCTAATTAATTTGATTGGTATTACAGTACTTTATGAGGGCCAAAGCATTCGTAGTGAATGTTGGCTTCGGGGACTTGTTTTTCGATTAATTGTTTCGCAATAAATTGCATGAATTCAATTGGGCCACATAAGTAGAAATCAGTCGCTTGCCAGTCGATAGAATTAACTGTATTTAAATCCATAAACCCTTGTTGATCTTTGTACCAAGTCTGTTGAGTTAAATTTTCTTGTTGTTCAGCGTACTCGGTGACCTTTGTAGCAAAAGCATGTCGATCTGTATTATCTGCCGCATGTAACCAGTGAATATTGGCTTTATGTGCATCTTTAATGCTTTCTAAAATAGATAGCATTGGCGTTAACCCTACACCAGCTGAAATTAAGGCGACAGGCTTGTCACTTTCACTAGTAAAGAAGAAATCACCGGCAGGGGCTGCAAGCTGAACGGTATCGCCCACTTGGATTTCATTATGAATGTGATTAGAGGCCACACCTTGATCTTCTCTTTTTACCGAGATGCGGTAAGTCTTACCGTTTGGTGCATCTGACAAGCTATATTGGCGGATTTCTTGGTTCGCTAGTTTATCTGAGTTGAGATAGATAGCAATGTATTGTCCAGGTTTGTAACCAACAACGCTTTGGCCATCAGTAGGCTCAAAAACGAAGCTAGTGATCACATCGCTTTCCGGCGTTTTTTCAATGACTTTAAATTCACGAGTTCCACGCCAACCACCGATTTCTTGTTCGTTTTTTTTATAAATTTCTTCTTCTCGGTTGATGAATATTGTGGCGAGTAAGCCATAAGCTTCAGCCCAAGCATCGAGAACAGCTTGCCCTGGGTTCATTAGTTCATCAATTGTGGCCAGTAAGTGAGTACCAACAATATCGTATTGCTCGGCTGTGATGTTAAAGCTGGTATGTTTTTGGGCTATTTTTTCAACTACAGGTAATAAGACTTCAACATTATCGATGTTGGCAGCGTAACCATAAACTGCATTGAATAGAGCTTCACGCTGACGACCTGTATCTTGATGAGTTAGGTTAAATACATCTTTTAGTTCAGGGTGATGTTTGAACATACGATCATAAAAATGAGTCGTCATTGAAGGACCTGCTTCCGCAATAAGTGGAGCGGTAGACTTGACAATATCTATGGTTGATTGATTTAACATATTCGTACCTTTTTAAAGTTGTATTTTAAATGCATCTTTATTGTCATCTAAATGTATCATTCAGTCAATCTAATACTTATACTCAAGTGAATTCTGCATCTTGAAGTTACTTGGGTATATAATGTTGCAATTCGAAGTTGGGAGTAGATATGCAATTAACATCTTTTACTGATTATGGTTTGAGGTCATTACTTTATTTAGCCGTGTTACCTGAGGGGGAGCGTTCTAATATACAAGCAGTGAGTGAGCGATTCTCTATTCCCAAAAATCACCTAATTAAAATTATCAATAAACTTGCACAGCTTGGTTATATTCAAGCCACAAGAGGTAAGCATGGCGGTATTGTTTTAGGTAAACCGGCTGAACAGATTGTCGTCGGCCAAGTGGTTAGAGACTTAGAGCCATTGCAGTTAATTGATTGCTCTGAAAGTGCCTGTCACATTACATCAGCTTGTCGTTTAAAAGCGCAACTCGCTAAAGCAAAAGAAGCATTCTTGTCTCAACTTGATCAATGCACTTTGGCTGACTTGCTTGATAATAATGATGATCTGGTATTACTCCTTACTCCTGTGTGACACACGCTTGTCATTGTTATCTGCTTTAATTAAAGAAGATATTTAAACGATTTCTGTAGGTTAGCGTCTCACTCAGATATACTAATCATTACACTTTGCGCACATAAGCAGGTTTGTCATGTCCGAACGTACCCATATTGATCCTTTCGCAACTCGTGAATCCGAAAAATACGAAAACCCAATCCCGAGCCGAGAGTTCATTCTTGATTTTTTAAAGCAAGCAAATATGCCAATGAATCGTAATGATTTATTTGAAGCTCTGAACTTAAAAGGTGAGGATGAATATGAAGGTTTACGCCGTCGCTTGAGAGCAATGGAGCGAGATGGTGAACTGATCTTTACCCGTCGTCAATGCTATGCCTTGCCAGAAAAAATTGATTTAATTAAAGGCACTGTAATTGGGCATCGTGACGGCTTTGGTTGGGTTCGTCCTGAAGGAAGCGTGGGCAAAGACAATGATGTTCTACTTCCTCATCACCAAATGCGTACAGTGATCCATGGTGACTATGTTCTCGTTCAGCCGAATGGCGAAGATAAACGAGGTCGTAAAGAAGGGCGCTTAGTTCGAATTCTTGAAGCACGTAAAACTAATCTTGTAGGGCGCTTCTTTTTAGAAGATGGCCATGCCTTTGTCGTACCTGATGATTCTCGTATTAGCCAAGATATTTTGATCCCAGATGAGTTCCGGGAAGGGGCTCGTATGGGGAATGTGGTAGTCGTTGAGTTGACCGCTCGCGCGACGCGTTCTCGTGGCATGATGGGCAAAATCGTTGAAGTACTCGGTGAAAATATGGCTCCAGGTATGGAAATTCAAATTGCGATCCATACACACCAAATTCCCGATCAATGGCCAGTTGCCGTTGAAAAGCAAGTTGAAAACCTTGGTGAAGAAGTACCGGAAGAAGCGAAAGAAGGTCGAGTGGATTTACGTGATTTACCGCTGGTTACTATTGATGGTGAAGATGCCCGTGACTTTGATGATGCGGTTTATTGTCAAGCTAAAAAAGGTGGTGGTTGGCGTTTATGGGTCGCCATTGCGGATGTGAGTTATTATGTTCGCCCGAATACTGCACTAGATAAAGAAGCGATTAATCGTGGTAACTCGGTGTACTTCCCATCGCAAGTGGTACCAATGTTGCCAGAAGTATTGTCGAACGGCTTATGTTCGTTAAACCCACAAGTTGACCGTTTATGTATGGTCTGTGAAATGACCATTTCGGCTTCGGGCAAGCTTTCTGGCTATAAGCATTATGAAGCGGTGATGAATTCACATGCTCGTCTAACCTATAATAAAGTATCGGATATTTTAGAGGGGAATGAAGAACTACGTACTCGTTATCATGCTTTAGTGCCGGACTTAGAAGAATTACACAAAATGTATAACGTGCTGAAAGTGGCGCGTGAAAACCGTGGGGCGATTGAATTTGAAACCACGGAAACCAAATTTATCTTTAATGAGCAGCGTAAAATTGATCGTATTGAACCTGTGGTGCGTAACGATGCGCATAAGATCATTGAAGAATGTATGATTTTAGCCAATATCGCATCGGCCTCTTTTGTCGAAAAAGCCAAAGAGCCTGCACTATACCGTGTGCATGACACTCCTGGTGAAGAGCGACTTACAGGCTTTAGAGATTTCTTGGGCGAGTTAGGTCTAAACTTAACTGGTGGACTTGAGCCTACACCAACTGACTATGCGCAATTGATAAAAGCGATTGGTGAGCGTCCAGATAAAGAGCTGATTCAAACCATGCTATTACGTTCGATGAAGCAAGCGGTTTATAATGCGGAAAATGGTGGTCATTTCGGCTTGGCATTACAGCGTTATGCTCACTTTACTTCACCGATTCGACGCTACCCTGATTTATTACTTCACCGTGCGATTAAATATTTAATTGCGAAGAATGAAGGTGTGAATACTGACCGCTGGACGCCAACTGGTGGTTATCATTATAGCTTTGATGATATGGACTTTTACGGTGAACAATGCTCAATGACCGAGCGTCGTGCGGACGATGCTACCCGTGATGTCTCTGACTGGCTAAAATGTGAATATATGCAAGACCATGTCGGTGAAGAGCTTGATGGGGTGATTGCCAATGTAACTGGTTTTGGTTTCTTTGTTCGATTGAGCGATCTACACATTGATGGATTAGTGCATATTTCTTCATTAGCAAACGACTATTATCAATTTGATCCTCTAGGTCAACGCTTGATTGGTGAGAGTTCAGGCGTTATTTATCGCTTGGGTGATTCAGTGAAAGTGAAAGTATTAGCGGTAAATCTTGATGATCGCCAAATTGACTTTGAAGTGGTAGGCACTGAGCGTCAACCTCGCGGTAAAGGTAAGACAGCTAAGAAGCGTGCTGTTAATGCGGATAAAAAAGCATCGACTCAAAAGAAACAAGCGATTAAAGCTAATAAACCTGGTCAAAAAGCGAAGCCACTCGTTGAGCCAACTAAGCGACCAGATGACAGTTCTGACAAACCGAAAAAGAAAAAAGCACGTAAGCCGAAAGGAGCCACTGCCGGAAAACCGGGCACGAAGCCTAAGCGTAGTAAACCATCGGCATCTAAGCGCGCCAAGATGAAACAACAAAATTCTTAAGTTTAGTGGCTCTTTGAATTGCAGGGAGTCGCATTAATAAATACGGGTGGCAACACCCTCAAGGTAAACAATGAGTAACGAATTTATTTTTGGCATTCATGCCATTAACGCTGTGTTAGATAAAGACCCAGCTCGCCTAATTGAAGCATTTGTTCTAAAAGGCCGTGAAGATGACCGACTCATGCCAGTGATTAACCAATTACAGAAGTTTGGTGTATCAGTACAACAAATGGGACGTAAAGCGCTTGATGATAAAGCGCAAGGGGCGAACCACCAAGGTATTATTGCCAAAGTAAAACCAGCTAAGCAGTTAAATGAGCATCACCTCGATGACATTATTGCAGCGTGCCAAGCAAAAGGTGAACAACCTTTATTATTAGTTTTAGATGGTGTTACTGATCCGCATAACCTAGGCGCTTGTTTACGTAATGCGGATGCGGCAGGTGTTGCTGCGGTTATCGTACCAAAAGATAAATCGGCACCTTTGACCGGTACGGTAAGCAAAGTTGCTTGTGGCGCGGCAGAGACGGTACCATTTGTTCGAGTGACCAATCTTGCTCGCACCATGAGAGCGCTGCAAGAACAAGGTATCTGGTTTGTCGGCACCGCTGGTGAAGCGACTCACGATATCTATCAAGCCAAATTAACAGGCCCGCTAGCGATTGTCATGGGAGCTGAAGGTGACGGTATGCGTCGCTTAACTCGTGAAACCTGTGATGATTTAATTAAGATCCCGATGGCGGGTAGTGTTTCAAGTTTAAATGTTTCAGTAGCCACTGGGGTATGTTTGTTTGAAGCCGTGCGTCAGCGTTTAGGTTAAAGCTAGAGCTAGAGCTAGAGCTAGAGCCGAGATGCGGGGATGCTTCGCTCGGGAGCCGAAAAGCAGGTAAGTGTGTCGAGTTGCGTGTTTCGTGCTTGGCAACTACTTTTGCTCTTTCCCGTAACTCGAAGCGTAGCGCACTCGGCTCTCGCAACCTGATTTTCTGCTTTTGCTCTTTCTCGCAACTCGAAGCGAAGCGTACTCGCATCACGTAACAATCTTTTTTCTTGCCTAATCTGGTGACGTCTTATACAATTCGCCGTCCTGAAATCTCGGTCTTTTATATTTTTCGTTCCTTGTTTCCTCCGGATGACCGAGCCAATGTGGAAACTAATAATCCGTAAGGAGCAACCTATGCGTCATTACGAAATCGTATTCATGGTGCACCCTGATCAAAGCGAGCAAGTTGCTGGCATGATCGAGCGTTACACTGGTTCTATCACTGAAGCTGGCGGTACTATCCACCGTCTAGAAGATTGGGGTCGTCGTCAAATGGCTTACCCAATCAATAAACTTCACAAAGCTCACTATGTTCTTATGAACGTAGAAGCTAACCAAGAAGTGATTGACGAGCTAGAAACTGCTTTCCGTTTTAACGATGCAGTTCTACGTAACATGATCATGCGCACTAAATCTGCAGTAACTGAACAATCAATCATGATGAAAGCACGTGAAGAACGCGCTCCTCGTCGTGAAGAGCGTTCTGAAGCTAAGTCAGAAGAAGCAGCAGCTGAGTAATCATTGATGACCAATCGATTGGAGTTAAGCGGCACTGTCGTTAAAGCTCCGGTTAGAAGCCTAAGTCCTGCCGGCATCGCTCATTGCCATTTTAGTATTGAGCACCGCTCGACAGTACAAGAAGCGAATTTACCGAGACAAGTTTATTGTCGTATGCAGGTAGTCGTGAGTGGGCAAGGGTCACAAGAATTAACTCAATATTTAGTTTTAGGTAGTCACATCAAGGTAAGTGGTTTTGTCGCTTATCACACCGGCCGAAATGGTTTGGGGAAATTGGTGTTACATGCCGACAACATTACTCAAATTTAAGATCAGGAGATAGCCCATGGCTCGTTTCTTCCGTCGTCGTAAATTCTGCCGTTTTACTGCAGAAGGCGTACAAGAGATTGATTACAAAGACGTAGCAACTCTTAAAAACTACATCACTGAAGCTGGTAAAATTGTACCTAGTCGCATCACTGGCACAAGTGCTAAATATCAGCGTCAACTAGCTCGCGCTATCAAGCGTTCTCGCTACCTAGCACTTCTTCCATACACTGACAAACATCAGTAATTGGCAGCAGTTTAATTAAGTTTAAGAGGACTAAGATAATGCAAGTTATTCTACTTGATAAAATCGGTAACCTAGGCAACCTTGGCGACCAAGTTAACGTTAAATCTGGTTACGCTCGTAACTTCCTTATCCCACAGGGTAAAGCAGTTATGGCGACTAAAGCTAACGTTGAAGTTTTCGAAGCACGTCGCGCTGAACTAGAAGCTAAAGTTGCTGAGCAACTAGCTGCTGCTCAAGCTCGCGCTGAGAAAGTTAACGCACTAGAAGCAGTTGTTATTGCTTCTAAAGCGGGTGACGAAGGTAAACTATTTGGTTCTATCGGTACTCGTGATATCGCTGATGCAGTTACTGCAGCTGGCGTTGAGATCGTTAAGAGCGAAGTTCGTCTTCCTGAAGGCGCACTACGTACAACTGGTGAGTTTGAAATTAGCATCCAACTTCACTCTGAAGTATTTGCTGAAGTTAAACTTCAAGTTGTTGCTGCTTAATAGCCAGCATCAAAGCGTAATAAAGAAACCGGCCTAGTGTCGGTTTTTTTATGCCTAAATTTTATGATCTTTGTGTTGGGTATAGAGTGTGTTTAGTGGATTAGTTGCCTAATAATGACATCACTTTGGCGAGTACAATATATTGATGGTTAGCACGGTATCTGTTTTCTCTAGGTTATTAGGTACTCGGCTAAGGTGCTCTATGCTTTGTGATATTTTCAAAGCAATATCTTCGGTTATATCGTTAATAATGCTAATTTCAGTATCAAAACGAGTATTACTTGAACCACTGACAATAGTACCATCAAAGTTAAATGAGGTTCTATCAAGCGGTTTCCAGTTAAGAGTGAAGCTTGCACGGACAATCGGCTCATCAACATTGTCTGGAAATATTGGATCGTCGTCATCGATTTCATCGGTGTTGGGTTCTTGATAACGATAACCAGGACCAAGTTCGGTCTCAACTTTTAGGGTATCGGTGTTTGTGATTTGATAACCCAAACCGGTAGAAACGGTATAATCATGAAAGTATGAACTGTATTTCGAATCTATACCTTTAAAGTTGCCATAGATATAGAATTTAGGGCTGATTTTATAGTCGCTTTTTAATTGATAGGTTTGTTCGCGTTCGTCTTCTTTACCATCTTCATTTTTTAGATAGATTTTTATTTCACCACTATTACGTAAGCGGCCGCTGATTTGTGATAATGATAGGCGGGCATTTAAAGCACGTTCATCTTCATTGCCTTGTTCTGAGCGATAGCCAAACTCGATTTCAGGCAACCAGGTTGAACTGCCAACAAAGCTAGATTTTGTTGATGCGGAGTTTTTCGTTGTGTCTAGCGTTTCACTGACGGCTTTTTTCTCTGTGCCAGTGCTTGGCTTGGCTACTTTTTCTTTTCCCTTTCCTTCATCAAGAAGCTCGGCAATAAGATCTTCATCGATACCATCATCT
This sequence comes from Vibrio sp. E150_018, assembly GCF_053544035.1. Lineage (NCBI taxonomy): Bacteria > Pseudomonadati > Pseudomonadota > Gammaproteobacteria > Vibrionales > Vibrionaceae > Vibrio > Vibrio sp. E150_018. Next base: position 21,509 of record NZ_JBHGNY010000019.1, read on the forward strand.
TCTGAGTCTGAACTTGCAACTTGCTCAGTTGATTGGGTGGACGGATCGGTAGGATTATTATCTGCTGAATCTGCTGAATCTGCTGAATCTGCTAAATCTGCTGAATCTGCTGTAGTCTCGGCACTAGGTGTTGGTTCGAATGTGATCTCTTCAGAATCACTATCAACAACTTCTGTCTCTTCAATTGAATCTACATTTTGATTTGTTTCAGCTGTCGTTGAGTTCTCCTGCTGAGTGCTTTCAGAGGAAGGCGTTGCGGTTTGAGTATCATCCTTGGCTACGATTACGGAATTGTCGGTTACCACGTTATTATTACCTGTCACACCATTTGTTGATGATTGATAGGGTAACGCGTCTTCACTATAAGCTTGGCTGCTTATAATTAAATACAATAGTAGTAATAATCGATTTTGCACTAAGCGTGAGACCTCAATAAAATAACAGTCGACGATAATAAAGGATGTCGATATTTTGCCGTCATCATAACGTTAAAACTTTTTTTATTCGATAGTGTGATTACAAATCGACACACTCAGTTATAATAGTCGACTTCATTTCGTAAGTAAGTGGTCCCATGGCAGAAAATAAACCTCGTAAAATCATAGACGCTCAAGTTGATGCCCTTAAAGTTCCTCCTCATTCTCTTGAGGCTGAACAGTCTGTACTCGGCGGTCTTTTACTCGATAATGAACGCTGGGATGCGATTGCTGGCAAGGTAGTAGAAAAAGACTTCTATAGTCGACCACATCGTCTTATTTTTGCCGCAATCAAAGCGATTTTAGAAAATAGCCAACCCCTTGATCTTATCACTTTATCTGAGCATCTCGAACAGCGAGAAGAACTTGAATCTGTCGGTGGTTTCGCTTATTTAGCCGATCTCGCTAAAAACACACCTAGTGCTGCCAATATTAATGCCTATGCCGATATTGTGTGTGAGCGTGCCTTAGTTCGTAATCTTATCGGTATTGCGAATGAAATCGCCGATGCAGGTTATGACCCTCAAGGGCGTAGCTCGGCTGATTTGCTTGATATGGCAGAAAGTAAAGTGTTTGCCATTGCTGAAGAACGCACCACCGAAAGTGAAGGTCCTCAAGGGGTGGATAATATCCTAGAAAAAACTCTTGAGCGAATCGAAGAATTATACAAATCACCACAAGATGGGGTGACCGGGGTTTCGACGGGCTTTACTGATCTCAATAAGAAAACGGCAGGCTTGCAAGGCTCTGATTTGATTATTGTCGCGGCACGTCCTTCAATGGGTAAAACCACTTTTGCGATGAACCTGTGTGAAAATGCCGCAATGGATCAAGAAAAGCCGGTACTGATTTTCTCACTAGAGATGCCCGCCGAACAGTTAATGATGCGTATGTTGGCTTCATTGTCACGCGTTGACCAAACTAAGATCCGTACCGGTCAATTGGATGATGAAGATTGGGCGCGTATTTCATCGACCATGGGTATTCTGATGCAGAAGAAGAATATGTATATCGATGATAGTTCGGGCTTAACGCCAACCGATTTACGTTCTCGTGCACGTCGAATTGCTCGTGAAACCGGTGGCTTATCGATGATCATGGTCGATTACCTTCAGTTGATGCGTGTGCCGGGTCTGCAAGATAACCGTACTTTGGAAATTTCAGAGATCTCTCGATCTCTTAAAGCGCTGGCTAAAGAGTTAAATGTTCCAGTCGTTGCACTATCTCAGCTTAACCGTTCTTTGGAGCAACGTGCTGATAAGCGCCCAATTAACTCGGACTTACGTGAATCTGGGGCGATTGAGCAGGATGCCGATTTGATTATGTTTATCTATCGTGATGAAGTGTATCACCCAGATAGTGCGCTTAAAGGTATCGCAGAAATTATTATTGGTAAGCAGCGTAACGGCCCAATCGGTTCAGTACGACTCACTTTCCAAGGTCAGTTCTCTCGCTTTGATAATTACGCTGGCCCTGCTTTTGATGATGAATAAATAACACAATCAAGCTAGCTTTTATTGGTCAGCTTGATTTTTTTATTGCCTATTACCTCGCCTAGTATCTCAAGGACACACTGAAATGAAGCCAACTCTGGCTGCGACTGCCAAGATAGATTTAGCGGCATTGCGTCACAACTTGGAGCAAATTAAGCTCAAGGTACCGAATAGCCAAATCACCTCGATTGTTAAAGCCAATGGATATGGCCATGGTGCAGTTCCTGTCGCGTTAGCGCTAGCGTCATTATCAGATAACTTTGGCGTGGCGAGAATTGAAGAAGCTTTAGAGTTGAGGCGTGCTGGAATCAGTCAGTCGATTTTATTACTCGAAGGCTTTTATGCTGATTCCGATCTCCCTATTTTACAAGCCAATAATCTTCATACAGCGCTACATTGTGAAGAGCAATTAGTTGCATTAGAGCAAGCAAGCTTAGCTTCTCCTATTCATGTGTGGCTGAAAATTGATACGGGTATGCATCGGCTAGGGATTCGGCCTGAAGATCTTAATGAATTTATTGATCGTCTCCATGCTTGCCCGAATGTCGTGAAACCACTGCGCTTTATCAGTCATTTTGGTTGTGCTGATGAGCTTGATAATCCGGTCACTATGCAGCAAATAACGTTATTTACCCAATTAGCTGAACCTGAATGTGAGCGTTCTATTGCCGCTTCATCAGGAATTTTAGCTTGGCCAGATAGTCACCTTGAATGGGTAAGGCCAGGGATTATTTTGTATGGTGTTTCACCTTTTGAAAATCAAACCGCTGAGTCTTTAGGCTTTAAGCCTGCCATGACCTTAACCTCTCAATTAATTGCGGTGCGAGATGTCAAATCAGGAGAGAGTGTTGGCTATGGCGCTACTTGGACTGCTCAACAAGACACTAAAGTAGGTGTGATTGCGATGGGCTATGGTGATGGTTATCCACGCACCGCACCAAATGGTACACCGGTATTGATTAATGGACGTCGAGTACCGTTAGTTGGGCGAGTATCTATGGATATGTTGACGGTTGAGTTGGGTGCGGATAGTCAAGATGAAGTGGGCGATGAGGCAACCTTATGGGGAAATGGATTACCAGCAGAAGAAGTGGCTCATCATATTGGTATGATTGCTTATGAGTTAGTGACCAAATTAACCGGGCGTGTTGCACTGCTTTATTCGGAATAGCCAGAAACGAATGATGAAAAAAAGTCATTTGGTTTTCTTTCAGTCGATTCACCAGCCGAGCGGCAATTAACTCTAGTTTCGAATATCGAGTGATGCCAGATTAACAGCCATTACAAAATTGGCCAGTGTTTGATTGCTATAAAGTGCCATGGTGGCTATGGGTACTGTTTACCGATGTTGGTCGATTAGCCGATGAAGAAAGCATGTTCCGAGTAATGGTTAATCATCCTTTTAAATTATCGCCGTTATTTAATTGAATCTGAGATTTGTTGATTTCTTTCATTGTGACTTTTCTTTAAACTGATGTAACGCAATATAGATCACATAAATCACTGCGATAATTATTCAATAGCAGTATAAGAAATTTTAAGTTGAGCCTAGGAATGCGGCTAAGCTTGTTTTGTATCGGGGTAGGCAATTAACGCTCATGTTTTTAATAAACACGATCGTTTTTTGTTCTGAATAAATCCAATAGACTTATCGGGAATGAGTAATGTTGAAAAATATCAATCCAACCACAACGGCGGCGTGGAAAGCGCTAACTAGGCATTTTGAATCAGCACAAGATATGGAGTTAGCTGCTCTATTTGCTCAAAATGCTGATCGTTTTAATCAATTTTCTGTAACATTTGGCTCCGACATTTTAGTCGACTACTCTAAAAACTTGTTGGATAAAGAAACCTTCACTCATTTATTTGCCCTTGCTGAGCAAACTGAACTTAAAGCCGCGATTCAAGCAATGTTTGCTGGCGATAAGATCAACCAAACTGAAGGTCGCGCCGTTTTACATACGGCTTTACGTAATCGTAGCAACACACCGGTTATGGTAGATGATGAAGATGTCATGCCTGGCGTAAATGCTGTTCTGGCGAAAATGGAAAGCTTTACTAACCGTATCGTATCGGGTGAATGGAAAGGCTATACCGGTAAAGAAATCACGGATGTTGTGAATATCGGTATCGGTGGTTCTGACCTTGGTCCTTACATGGTTTCTGAAGCATTAACAGCTTACAAAACACGTCTGAACATGCACTTTGTATCTAACGTGGATGGTACTCATATCGCTGAAACACTAAAGAACTTGAACCCAGAAACGACCTTGTTCCTAGTAGCATCAAAAACTTTTACTACGCAAGAAACTATGACTAATGCGCATAGTGCACGTGACTGGTTCCTTGCGATGGCACAAGATTCAGCACATGTTGCTAAGCACTTCGCGGCGCTTTCTACAAACGCAAAATCAGTAGAAGAGTTCGGTATTGATACGGATAACATGTTTGAATTCTGGGATTGGGTTGGCGGTCGTTATTCTTTATGGTCGGCAATCGGTCTTTCTATTTGTCTTGCAGTTGGTTTTGATAACTTTATTGAGTTATTGGAAGGTGCCCATGAGATGGATCAGCACTTTGCTAATACCGAATTTGAAAATAACATTCCTGTGATCTTGGCGTTGATTGGTATTTGGTACAACAACTTCCATGGTGCGGAATCAGAAGCTATTCTTCCTTACGATCAGTACTTACACCGTTTTTCTGCTTACTTCCAACAAGGGAACATGGAATCAAACGGTAAATATGTTGACCGTAATGGTGATGCTGTGGATTACCAAACTGGTCCAATTATTTGGGGTGAACCGGGTACCAATGGTCAGCATGCATTCTATCAGTTGATCCACCAAGGCACTAAGTTGATTCCATGTGATTTCATTGCACCTGCAGTCAGCCATAACCAAGTCAGCGATCATCATCAAAAATTGATGTCAAACTTCTTTGCTCAAACGGAAGCTTTGGCTTTTGGTAAATCAAAAGCACAAGTTGAAGCGGAATTTGCAGCAGCAGGCAAATCACCAGAAGAAGTGAAAGATTTGGTGAACTTTAAAGTGTTTGAAGGCAATCGCCCAACGAACTCTATTTTAGTTAAGCAAATTACGCCTAAAACACTAGGTAATTTAATTGCGATGTATGAGCATAAGATTTTTGTTCAAGGCGTGATTTGGAATATCTTCAGTTTCGATCAGTGGGGCGTGGAGCTTGGTAAGCAACTTGCTAATCAAATCTTGCCTGAACTGGCGGACAACAATGCGGTAGACTCGCATGATAGTTCAACTAATGGTTTGATTAACGCATTCAAAGCTTTTAAAGCCTAAGCGATTAACTAAAACGTAAGTGATTTACAAACTGATATTAAAAAAGAGAAGCTCAAATTGGGCTTCTCTTTTTTTGTCAATTTTGCCATGAAGGATAATGAAGGGGAGTAATACCAATCTAATTAATCAGATTGACAGTTTTGGCAAATCCCATGAGTTTCGATGACATGGTTAGTGAGTTTAAATCCATGTTGAGCAATATTTCTGGTTAGCAATTCAACTAAGGATTTATCTTGAAGTTCACTGATATCGCCACATTTGTCACAGATCAATAAGTGTGAAAAGTGTTTATTACTGCCATGACAATCATGCTCATCAAAAAAGCAACAGGAGACAAAGCTATTGGTTGATTCCACTCTGTGAATAAATCCCTGTTCAAGCAAAAATTCTAATGCGCGATAAACGGTCGGCGGCTTTGCTTGAGGTTCGGTTTGTTTGAGTTTATCGAGTAACTCATAAGCAGTCGAAGAGCCTTTTTGTTGCCAAATTAACTCAAGCACTTGTTGACGCTGCGAGGTGAGGCGAACCCCTCGTTGTTGGCAAAGGTCCGTTACTTGTTGGATCAAACGTTTATTCAAAATCTGTTAACCTTAATTTTCATTGGTGTACGCCTTTGCTGCCTATGGTAAAATATTTGGCCAAATAAGTCAGAGATATTTATCCCATATACCATTATGAATAATTACCCAATGCAACGTTTTTCCATTGCCCCGATGCTCGATTGGACTGATCGCCACTGTCGTTACTTCCATCGCTTATTATCTGAACATACGTTGTTATACACTGAAATGGTTACAACCGGTGCGATTATTCATGGTAAAGGGGATTTTCTGCAATTTAGTCAGCAAGAGCATCCGGTGGCGTTGCAACTTGGTGGTTCTAATCCTGTTGATTTAGCCCATTGTGCCAAGCTTGCTCAAGAGCGTGGTTATGATGAGGTAAATCTAAATGTCGGTTGTCCTTCCGATCGTGTACAAAATGGTAAGTTTGGTGCGTGCTTAATGGCAGAACCTGAGCTGGTGGCTGATTGTATGGCAGCGATGCGTGAAGTGGTGGATATTCCGGTTACGGTAAAAACGCGTATTGGTATTGATGATCAAGATTCTTATGAATTTTTAACTCGCTTTGTTTCTATGGTGAGTGAAAAGGGCGACGTTGATCAATTTACCATTCATGCTCGTAAAGCTTGGCTAAGTGGATTAAGTCCCAAAGAGAACCGTGAGATTCCAGAGTTGGACTACCCTCGTGTCTACCAACTTAAGCAAGATTTTCCTGATTTAACTATTGCGATTAATGGTGGCGTAAAAACTATTGAGGATTCATTAACGCATTTAGAGCATCTTGACGGTGTGATGGTTGGGCGTGAAGCCTACCAAAATCCTTATTTGTTAGCCGAAGTTGATCAGAAAATATTTGGCAGTGATAAGCCAATTAAGAAACGTCGTCAGGTAGTACAAGAAATGCTGCCTTACATTGAACAAGAAATGGCGGCCGGTGCTAGCCTAGGTCATATCACTCGTCACATGCTAGGTTTGTTCCAAGCAATGCCAGGCGCTCGTCAATGGCGACGTTATATTAGTGAAAATGCGCATAAACCGGGTGCTGGTATTGAAGTCGTTGAAGCGGCACTAGCCAAAATTCCAGCAGAATTAGACGTTTAATCTCACTTCTACAGTGGCGGATTTGGCCTTTTATTGGTTAAATCCGCTTTTTTATTGTCTCTCCTTTTTACTCCTTATTTAAGTTACTGAATCTTAAGTCTTTATATTTGGTTAAACTTGGCGCGTAATCTGCATAGTTAGGTGCAATATCTGATTTTGATTAAATAGGACCATTTATGTTTGAACTGCTTTGTATTCTCGTTTTTATCGGCATGTTGATGTTCACGGGTGTAACCATGGTGACTTTCTTTATCGCTTTAGCGGCTGCACTCGTGTTTGCTTTTATCGTAAGTATGGTAGGGGCGGTGATAAAACTACTGCCTTGGATCATTGTCGCGTTGATAGGTTTGTATATTTATAAACACTACAATAAGCCAAGCTCTTATTAATTTTTTTGACAGGAGGAGGGTAATTTAGCTGCCAAACTAGCAAGTCCTGAAATTTGCGCCATGATTAATAGTGAGCATTGTGAGTGACATGGAAGGGCACATCATGACTGTGACAGAACTTCGCCGTTTATATCAAGATAAGCAATTGATTGAAGCGATTATTGAGTCCTCTATTGAAGAGGAAAGCTGGATTGTCGAATTTCGCCATAATAGAGGTGGCTTAGTGTTGCTGACTGATGAGCATGGAAAAGAATGTCATTATCAAGATGCCGACGAAGCTTCTCGCTCTGCTTTAGATGTGGGTTTTAAACAAGTTCGTATTGCTAACAAATAGTCATTAATAAACAGCGGGCTAACGGCTGTTTTTTCTCTGCTTTTATTATTCCTCTCCTTTCTTATTTCCAAAAAGTTATAAAACATACTTATCAATTCTTTCTCGCGATTCATTAGAGTCGTTAATCTATTGTCATGAAGCAATAATATTGTATCCCTAAATGTTCCCACCTGAATTGAGAACGTTTGAGCTTATATAAAAGATAGGATGTCGTGACATGTTACTTAAGGATCTTTCTGCTTTGGCAAGTCCGCTCAATGATCAACAAATCGGTCAATTGCAGCAGGCTATGTCTGAGTTATCACCGCAGCAGCTTGCGTGGGTGAGTGGTTACTTCTGGGGGCTAAGCCAAACCGAACAACCAGCAGCCGGAGGCGCTACTCAATCTCAACTTTCAGTCGCCGCTGAACCAGCGGGAAAATTGACTATTATCTATGCCTCGCAAACCGGTAATGCCAAAGGCGTCGCTGAAGCGTTAAAAAATGAAGCAGATGCCAATGGTATCGCTGTAGAGTTATTTGATGCCAGTGATTACAAAGGTAAGAATCTCGCCAAAGAAACTCATGTCATTATTGTTGCCTCAACCAATGGTGAAGGGGAAGCGCCAGATAATGCGATTGAGTTGCATGAATTTCTGCAATCGAAAAAAGCCCCTAAATTAGCCAACTTAAAATATGCGGTTATTGCATTAGGTGATTCTAGTTATGAGTTTTTCTGCCAAACTGGTAAAGATTTCGATAACTACTTAAGCAAGCTTGGTGCAACGGCTTTCCTTGACCGCCTGGATTGTGATGTTGATTATGAAGCTCCGGCGAGTGAGTGGCGTAAACAAGCATTAGAAAAAGTAAAAGAAACGCTATCGGCGAGTGATGCACAAGTGGTGCAATTACCGGTAGGGCAAAGCGCACATGTTGAAAGCCCTTGGAATAAACAAACCCCTTACACTGCGAGTTTACTGACTAGTCAAAAGATTACCGGTCGTGATTCAGGTAAAGATGTTAGACATATTGAAATTGATCTTGAAGGATCGGGTATCACTTATCAGCCTGGTGATGCACTAGGGGTATGGTATGAAAACCATTCAGATCTGGTTGCTGCGATTTTAGAGCAAGTCGGTTTATCTGGAATTGAAAGCATTGAACTCGATGGTGAAAGCATTTCTATTCATAGTGCACTGGTTAATAAGTTTGAAATTACGGCATCGAATCCACAGCTTGTGAGCCAATATGCAGAGATTTCGGGCAGTAAAAAGCTGCAAATACTGGTGGAAGATAAAGATAAGCTTCGTGAGTATGCAAGTAAGACTCAGGTACTTGATGTGTTAAAAGAGAAGAAAACGACTCTTACGGCTGAGCAACTCGCGAGTTTATTCCGTAAATTAACGCCAAGATTGTATTCAATTGCATCTAGCCAAGCCGATGTTGAGGATGAAGTGCACTTAACGGTTGGTTTGGTTGAATATCAGCAAGGTGAAGAGACTCGTTATGGTGGCGCATCTCATTATCTGACTCATCGTTTGGAAGAAGGGGATAATGTTAAAGTATTCATTGAGCATAATAATAACTTTAAGTTACCACAAGACGACACTGCTCCAATGATCATGATTGGCCCGGGTACGGGGATTGCACCATTCCGTAGTTTTATTCAAGAAAGAGAAGCGAGAGATGCCGAAGGTAAAAACTGGTTATTCTTTGGTGATCGTACCTTCACTCAAGATTTCTTATATCAAGTTGAATGGCAAAAGTATTTGAAATCAGGTGTGCTAACAAAACTCGATGTTGCCTTTAGCCGAGATCAGGCAGAGAAGGTATATGTCCAAGATCGAATTTTAGAAAATGCCGCTGAAGTATGGCAATGGTTACAGCAAGGTGCGTATATTTATGTATGTGGTGATGCTAATCGTATGGCCAAAGATGTGCATAAAGCATTAATTTCAGTAGCTGAAGAACAAGGAAAACTAGGTCGCGAACAAGCAGAAGCTTTTGTGAATGACTTACGTAAAGCAAAACGTTATCAAAGGGATGTGTACTAATGAGCACGAAAGAACAAGTAGTATTAGGTGAAGTATTAGGTCCACTTTCTGATGGTGAACGTTTAAAAGCCGAGAGTAATTTTTTACGTGGTACGATTGCAGAAGATCTACAAAACCCAATTACTGGTGCAGTAACGGGGGACAATTTTACATTGATTCGTTTCCATGGCATGTATTTACAAGATGATCGTGATATTAGAGCTGAGCGCGCCAAGCAAAAACTGGAGCCATTACATACTTTGATGGTTCGTGCACGTTTACCAGCGGGTGTGATCACACCAACGCAATGGCTTGGTGTCGATAAGTGGGCGGATGAACATACTTTATATGGCAGTATTCGTTTAACCACGCGTCAAACCTTTCAATATCACGGTGTTTTAAAGCCTAATATTAAGAAGGTTCATAAAGCGTTGAACTCGATTGGTATTGATACAATTGGTACTGCGGCAGATATGAACCGAAATGTTCTATGTACGGCGAATCCATATCAATCAGAAGTACATAAAGAAGCGTATGAGTGGTCAAAGAAGATCAGTGAGCACTTTTTACCACACGCTCGAGGGTATGCGGAAGTTTGGCTAGATGCAGAAAAAATTGATAGTACGGTTCAAGAAGAAGAGCCTATTTTAGGTCGTACTTACTTACCTCGTAAATTTAAAACTACGATTGCGATCCCGCCTTTGAACGATGTGGATGTTCATGCCAATGACCTAAATTTTGTGGCTATTGAAGAAAACGGTAAGTTAATTGGTTTTAACGTGCTGGTGGGCGGTGGTCTTGCGATGACTCATGGTGATACTTCTACTTATCCTCGTCGTGCTGATGATTTTGGCTTTATTCCGGTTGATCAAACTTTGGCATTTGCTGAAGCAGTGGTAACCACGCAACGTGATTGGGGTAATCGTTCTAACCGTAAAAATGCGAAAACTAAATATACATTAGATCGTGTTGGTATTGATGTCTTTAAGGCAGAGGTTGAAAAACGCGCTGGAAGTCAGTTTGAAGCCAGTCGTCCATATGAGTTTACTGAGCGTGGCGACCGTATTGGTTGGTCTGAAGGAATTGATGGGAAATATTACTTGTCTTTATTTATAGAGAACGGTCGTATTTTAGATTACCCAGGTAAACCACTTAAGACGGGTATGGTTGAACTGGCGAAAGTGCATAAAGGTGATTTTCGCATTACGGCAAACCAAAATTTGATTGTCGCAGGGGTATCAGCCGATCAAAAAGAATTAATAGAAAGTATTGCAGTCGCTCATGGTTTAATGGATGCATCGATAAGTGAGCAACGTAAAAACTCAATGTCTTGTGTGGCATTTCCAACTTGTCCATTAGCGATGGCTGAGGCAGAACGTTTCCTTCCTTCTTTTGTTACAGAAGTAGAAGGGATTTTAAAAAAGCATCAGTTACCGAAAGAAGAGAATATTATTTTACGTGTAACAGGCTGCCCTAATGGTTGTGGTCGTGCAATGCTGGCTGAGATTGGTTTAGTCGGAAAAGCACCGGGGCGTTATAACTTACATTTAGGTGGTAACCGTAGTGGTACTCGTGTTCCTAAGATGTATAAAGAGAACATTACGGATAAACAAATTCTACAAGAAATCGATGATCTAGTGGCTCGCTGGTCTAAAGAGCGTAAAGATAAAGAAGCGTTCGGGGATTTTGTGATTCGTGTTGGTATTATTAGTGAGGTCGTAATCTCTAAGAGGGACTTCTATGCTTAATACAGAAGATGTGAATATATCTTTAGAAAGCTTGGTTAGCCTTAATAAGGTGGAACAAAGCTTGAAACTGGCTGAAATTAATAGTCAGCTTGAAGTGATTAGTGCACAACAAAGAGTGCGTTGGGCATTAGATAACCTACAAGGAGAGTTTGCGGTTTCTTCTAGTTTTGGTATTCAGGCCGCGGTGATGCTTCATTTAGTGACGCAGGAAAAAGCAGATATCCCTGTTATATTGACAGATACAGGTTATCTGTTTCCGGAAACTTATCGTTTTATTGATGAGTTAACACATAAGTTGAATTTAAACTTGAAGGTGTTTCGCGCAGAGCAAAGCCCAAATTGGCAGGAAGCTTTATATGGGAAACTGTGGGAACAAGGTGTAGAAGGGATAGAGAAATACAACAAGATTAACAAAGTTGAGCCTATGCGTAGAGCATTGAATGATTTAAATGTGTCGACTTGGTTTTCGGGTTTGAGAAGAGATCAATCTAGCTCACGTAATCATTTACCTATTCTTGCGATTCAAAATGGTGTGTTTAAATTTCTTCCTATTATCGATTGGACGAATAAAGACATCTTTGAATACCTTCAAAAACATCAACTGGCTTATCATCCGCTTTGGGAAGAAGGGTACTTATCTGTAGGTGATACACACACAACTCGTAAGTGGGAACCCGGAATGTCAGAAGAAGAGACACGATTCTTTGGATTAAAACGAGAATGTGGGCTTCATGAGGATGATCCTGATAAACAAATCGATGGTTTGGGTATTTAACTATCTTAATAATGCATGAAATAAAGAGAGTCATAACTGGCTCTCTTTTCGTTTTTGTGGATAACTCTGTGGGTAACCTGGGTTAAAGCTTGTGTAAAATTGTACAAATAAGCATTTGGTGTAATTTTGTGCATGTAAGCGTTATTTTTGAGATTTTTTATAAAAAAGAGTTGCTAATGTGATTTGGATCTCTATAATGCGACCTCACTGACACGGAGCACACAGCCTAACGGCAGCAACGAGTCAGAGGTCAAAACCTTCTCAAAAAGGTTAGCAAAAAAAGTTTTAAAAAAGTGTTTGACACGAACTTTTAAATCGCTAAAATGGCCGCCCTGTTCAACGAGACGCACTAAGCGATTTCAATAAGAACAACGCTCTTTAACAATTTAAACCTATCAATCTGTGTGGG
>NZ_JBHGNY010000020.1:0-31607 GCF_053544035.1 Vibrio sp. E150_018
TGAAGAAACTTGTCATCCCGGAAACGAGGGACGAGTTATCCGGGATCTACTTAAAGCGCGCTGAATCAATTGAATTTACAACGAGTGGTGAGTAGATCCCTGATGTCGCCTAGGCTCCTCAAGGATGACGGATTTTTAGGTGAGTAGATTCCTGCTCTCGCTAAGGCTCGGCAGGAATGATGCTTTTCTGGGTAGGCGCAAAACAAAGCGATCTTAAAACTGCTTTTTCTAGGGACTAGGAACTCGAAACTAGTAACCTCTTTGCATTTAAAAGGATTTTTATGCACTACGATGTATTTAACGGTGATGCCGATGGGATTATTGCATTGCTACAGTTACGTTTAGCTGAACCAAAGAAATGTCAGTTAATTACGGGAGTGAAGCGTGATATTCAACTACTTTCTCAGGTAGTGGGAAAGAGAGATGTGACATCCGTGACGGTCTTAGATATATCTCTACAAAAGAACCTTATTGCGCTTAACTCTCTGCTTGAGCAAAAAATTCCTATCTTTTATTGCGATCATCATCAAAGTGGTGATATTCCGCAGTCTCCATATCTCACTACTTTAATCAACCTTGATGCTGAGGTTTGCACCAGCTTGTTGATCAATCTGCATTTGAAAGGCCAATTTCAAACTTGGGCGATTGCTGGTGCCTTTGGTGATAATATGACAAAGCGCGCCATGGCTTTATCTCACCAAAGTGGCTTATCAAGCTCTCAAGTTGCCTTCTTAAAAGAACTCGGTAAATTGATTAATTATAATGGTTATGGCGCAAGCTTAGCTGATCTTCATATTGCTCCTGCTAAGCTTTTTCAAACACTACTTACTTATAGCAATCCATTTGATTTACAAAAAGATACCTCATCGGTTTTTTATCAATTAAAAGTGGGGTACGAGCAAGATTTGGCTCAGCTTGAAGATATTAAAGCGACTTTTAAAGCGGAAGATTACGAAGTTTTCTTATTGCCTAATGCTGCTTGGGCGAGACGTATCAATGGTGATTTTGGTAATCAATTAGCGAATCACAAACCAGACAAAGCATTTGCGGTGTTAACACTTAATGAAAGTCAAACCGATTATACGGTGAGTGTTCGTGCGCCATTAAATCGTCGAGAAGGGGCGGATGAGGTGTGTGGTCAATTTGAAACTGGTGGTGGAAGACGTGCGGCTGCAGGGATTAATAAGCTTCCTCTTGAGGATCTGGAGCTGTTTATTCATGCGATGGAGAAACGGTTCCATTACTAGACATAAGCATGGCTTTGCTATTTTAGGTGTAAATAGGTTTTCTGCCTGTTGTTAGTAGATCCCTGATGTCGCCTTCGGCTCCTCAGGGATGACGGTTTTTCATGACTTATTGATGATGGTTTTTTCGTGACTTATTGATGACGGTTTTTTAATGACTTATTAAAGTGAAGAAACTTGTCATCCCGGAAACGAGGGACGAGTTATCCGGGATCTAATTCATTATATTGACTCAATCTATGCCACCACTTCCACACAGTTTCTACCGTTTTCTTTTGCTTGATAAAGGACTATATCAGCTTGCTTGAGCATCTCATCGATATTCGATATTTCTGGTGTCATCGTTACGACTCCAATCGATAAAGTCACACTTAATGTAGCACTGACTGAAATTTCAATAGGTTGTTCAGATATCACTTTTCGAATGTTTTCGGCTAGCTTTAATGCTTCTTCTTGAGTCTTAGTGGTGACAACCGAAAATTCCTCTCCGCCTAAGCGAGCAAAGATATCTCTGTCCTTTATATGTTCTTGTATGGTTAGGCACATTTGTTGTAAAACTATATCGCCAACATCATGCCCATAACCATCATTGATTTGCTTAAAGTGATCGATATCGATCATTAATAATGATAATGGCTCTTGGTTTGCCAAGTGTTGTTTAAAAATAGGAGTCACTCGTGCGAAAAAATGTCGTCGGTTGCTGATCCCTGTAAGTACATCGGTATGAGCAATGTATTCAAGTCGTTTTTCTAGTTCAATCCGATCTGTAATATCGAATGCTGAAGTCCGTGCGACGGCAAAGTTGCCTTCATTGAAGAGTGAAACAGCAGCAGTCGAAATAAAGAAGGTTTCCCCTTGCTTAGTTTTGACTTCTAATACGACACCGATAATTTCTGGTTCATTAGGTAACAGCTTTAAAAATGCTTGGAATGTCTTTTGGCTGGCTGGAGTTAGAAAGCGCTCAAATGATTGGCCAATGACTTCTTTTTTGTCATAACCCAACCAATTTAGCTCGGTTTGGTTAATACGTGTGACGATACCATTTGCATCTAAGCTATGGTAGCCACATGGTGCATTTTCATATAAGTCGTGAAGTTCAGCACTAATACGACGATCTGTTTTACGGCGAAACTTCTTTTGTTCAAAATGGCTGATCAATAGAAAGATCAAGACAGAGCTTACTAGATAGAATAAACATAATATCAGTTGCCAAATGGAGTTATAAAAAAGAGAATTTTCATGAATCGTTTCATTCGGTAGGAAGATAACTAACTTCCAATTCGTGTTGGAAATTGAATTTTTAGATACAGGAAAGTTTTGTGTAGTAAAGGTGTTAAGTTCTGGGGTCTCGATGGCACTGAAATCTAATGGTTCAATCGTTTGATAACGGAATAAACCTTTGCGTGTTTTTAACCACCCACTGTCATTAGCTGAAATAGTTGGCCAAGCTAATGGGTAACGTTGCTTGAAATTTTTTTCAGGTTCTCCCAGGCTGTGTCCCCATTCATTGCTTCGGTCATGGTTGCTTAACCAATAGCCTTGACTATCAATAATCATTCCCTGACCATTGATACGTAATTTGCTTTGGTGACGAAAGTTCTTAAGTAAGTCATTCGCCATGTAATTGAGGATGACGACAGCAATCGCCTTTCCCTTTTTATCTAAAACCTGAGTAGCGAATCGTAATGTTGGTTTATATGGGACTTCTATTTCACCGTTTTCTATATTGAGATCCATTTTAGAGATATAGATCTCTCCGGGCTTTAATGATAATGACTCTTGGAAGTAATATCGGAGTTTTTTGCTCTGTAATTGGTTGATATCAGTTTGTGTAGAGATCCCATCATGATAATCGACTCGAATCAGTTCGTTACCTTGGAGATCAAAAAGTCTAATTTGATCATAATATTGAAATGCTTGAGTTAAATTAGAAAATAATCCAACGACCTCTTTGCTGTCTTGTTCTGTAGGGTGATTAATATAATCAGCAATGACTTTTGATTTAGATACCATGTGTAAAACGGTGAGTTGCACCTTCATCTCTTTTTGTAGCGCATTTTGAGTCGTGACAACAAACGCTTCTTCGTGGGCGAGTAACTTATGTTCTAAGTTTTGAGAGTAGGTATGATACCAATAGGCTCCTAACGCCAAGCAAAGTAAACTGAAGGCGGTCCAGATAAATCTAAATCGCTTTAAGATGCTAGTTTGTACTTGTTGGTTTTGAAGTTCATCTTCTTCTAAATGATCAAAAGCCGTATCTAGCTGAGGCATAAGGTTATATTCACCTAAAGTATGAATAACATTGAAAGCACTTTTGAGTATAAGCCGATGAGGTAGAAATAGAAACATTAAAAAATAAAGGACCTATATAAAGCAAAGGCCGCTCACCTTGCTAATAAAGTGACGGCCTTTGTTTAAGGATCTAGTAGCATGTTGCGTGTAGAGTGGAAAAGCTAAGGGGCAGAGCCGGGGTACGGGGACGTTTTACTCGGGAGCCGAAAAGATGGTAGTGTGTTTCGAGTTGCGTGTAGAGTGGAAGAGCAAAGCGATCGTTGTTTGCTTTTCTTCGGGACCAGAAACTAGGGTCTAGGGGCTTTCTTTCTATTCGAGCCACGATAAGCGAAGCACCCGAGTTACGAGATTCGATTGTTTTTTACTCGTAACCCGAAGCGAAGCGCACTCGGATCTCGCAACAATCTTTTCCTTTCTACTTCAACCAACGCCTCGGATTCTGAGCCTGACTATTACGGCGGATCTCAAAATACAGTGAAGGTCGAGATTGACCACCAGTGTTACCGGCCAGAGCGATGGTTTCTCCTGTTGCAACTACATCACCATCTTTCTTCAATAAGGTTTGGTTATAACCATATAAGGTCATGTCACCTTTACCGTGGTCGATCAGTAGTACTAAACCGTATCCACGTAGCCACTCGGCAAAGACCACTTTACCTGAATGTACGGCTTTAACTGCTTCGCCTTGTTTGGCGTTGATCACGATACCTTTCCAGGTGATTTGTCCGCTTTGTGAGGTGCCGTAGTTATGCAGGATGCTGCCTTTCAGTGGCCAAGGAAGTTTGCCTAGGTATGATCCTAATCCATTCATTGGCGAAATATTACGTTTGGCCGCTTTCGCTATTTCGGCCCTTAAACGGTTTTCGTTGCGACGTAGTTCGGCCAGTTTGCTTTGGTTGCTACGGATATTCCCTTGAATTTTATTAACGGTGCCTTTACGTTGGCTTTGTGCTTTAACCAAATCATTATGCTTGGCTTTTTTGTTAGCCAGTAGAGTGGATTGGCGATTTTCTTCTTCTGAAAGTTGACGTTCTTTTTCGGTTAATTCACTTTGTGTTTTTGCTAGGGCTTCAATTGCTTCAGTTCGTGCTTGGGCTAAATGCTGGAAGTATTGGCTAATACGATCCATCTTTTCTGCTTCACCGCCTTGAATAATTTGCGGAAGGTTATTGCTACGACTGGTGAGGTAGTATGTTTTTATGAGCTGCTCGAGTGTGTCAGTTTGTTGTTGTTTGGTTTGTTCTAACTGACGCTTTTGAGATTTTAATTCGATTAAGTTGGCTTGAACTTGTGATAGTTCTCGTTCGTTACTGCGGATTTCTTGGCCTAGTTTTGAAATGGCGACTTCATGTTTTTTTAGTTCGCTTTGTAATTGATTTAGCTTTTTTTGCTGAGAGCTTAATGATGAGGTTTGGCGTGATATTTCAGCCGATACGCCTTTTAACTCTTCTTTAGATGCTGCATGGGTGGAAGTGCTGAAAAGAGAAAAACAGCTAAGTAGAGCGTAGAGAAAAGCGCCAGAAAACGAAACACGTAAGCTGGCGCTTGAATTAGGTATTGACGAAGTCATTGTCATAAACGAAACATTTCCCAAGAATGAGGCTCACCGTGTTGATGAGCCTTGTTCTATACCTGAAAGAAGGCCTACATTAAGGTAATTCTTTGGGTACAAATTGTATAGAAAGCCTGATGAATCTTAATGATATATCAGACAAACATACAATTGATAGGGATTATTTTAGATTAACAATAACCTGACCTGTCATTTCAGCAGGGATTTCCATACCAGTTAATTCAAGCATCGTTGGGGCAAGATCTGACAGCTTACCGCCTTGTTTGAATTCAAGATCTTTATTACCAACGTAAACTAATGGTACTGGAAGGTTAGTATGTGCAGTATGAACACCACCGGTTTCAGGGTCGATCATCATTTCTGCGTTACCGTGGTCGGCAGTAATTAATAGCTGACCATCGACTTCTTTAATCGCTTCTACTACACGACCGATACATTCATCAACGGCTTCACATGCTTTTACAGCCGCATCGTAAACACCGGTGTGACCAACCATGTCGCCATTTGGGTAGTTACAGATGATGGTATCGAACTTGCCAGATTTGATGGCTGCAACTAGCTTGTCGGTTAGCTCAGGTGCACTCATTTCTGGTTGCATGTCGTAAGTCGCCACTTTTGGAGAAGCAACCAATTGACGTTCTTCGCCTTCAAATTCGTTTTCTTTACCGCCATTGAAGAAGAAAGTCACGTGTGCGTATTTTTCAGTTTCAGAAATACGTAGCTGAGTTTTGCCACATTTAGACAACCATTCACCGTAAGTGTTTTCTAGTGATGCTGGTGGGAATGCGCAAAGCAGTGGAATGTCTGCGGCGTATTGAGTCAGCATAACAAAGTCGATGCTTGGGAATACTTCACGCTTAAAGTCGCTAAATTCAGGTACAAAAGTACGAGTGATTTCACGCGCACGGTCAGCACGGTAGTTCATGAAGATCACTGCGTCGCCATCTACGATAGCGGCACTTGCTTGGCCTTCAGCACGGATTTCAGTTGCTTGAACGAACTCATCGTTTTCTTCACGAGCGTAAGCTGCTTCTAAACCCGCGGTCGCAGAATCAAACGTGAATTCGGCTTTTGCTTGAGTTAATAAGTCGTAAGATTTTTGTACACGATCCCAGTTATTATCACGATCCATTGCGTAGTAACGACCGATAAGAGAAGCGATACGCCCTTCTTCTAGGTTTAACTCGGCAAATAAATCTTGGAAGCGTTGCAGAGAGTGGTTTGCGCTACGTGGCGGAGTATCTCGGCCATCTAGGAAAGCGTGAACGTAAACTTTCTTAGCACCACGCTCAGCCGCCATTTGTACTGCAGCGTAGATGTGGTCTTCGTGGCTGTGTACGCCACCTGGAGACATAAGTCCCATGATGTGAACGGCTTTATCCGCTGCTACTGCTTTATCAATTGCGTTGGCTAGCGCTGGCGTGTCTTTGAATTCACCGTCAGCGATAGATTTAGTAATACGAGTAAGGTCTTGGTAAACCACGCGGCCAGCGCCGATATTAGTGTGGCCTACTTCAGAGTTACCCATTTGACCGTCAGGTAGACCAACATCGAAACCTGATGCAGAGATTAGGGTATTTGGTTGGTTAGCAAATAAACCATCTAAAACTGGTGTGTTTGCGTTTGCGATAGCGTTATCACTGTTGTCTTCGCGGTAACCCCAACCATCGAGAATCACTAGAGCCATTGGCTTCTTATTTGACATGTTCAAACCTCGTTTAATTTAAAAAACTGCACTGAGCGTAATTTTACTACATTTTTCGCTCTAAACTGTAGGGTAAGATCAATTTAACTAGTCTCACCCTTTTAGTGTCACATTTATCTGGTGCTAATTTTCAAGCTATGAGCGCATTATGCCTAATAATTAGTCTAGATGACAATCGAATTGAACGATGGGTTTGATAGGTTAAAAGGCGGTTTCGTTTCTCGTGGCTAGAGCGCTTCGCTTCTTGTGGCTCGGAAAAGCGAAAGCGTGAATTAGGAATTTAATGTGTCGTCATCCCTACATGAGCCAAAGCGAAGAAGATAGGGGATCGACTAAAAGCGTGTCGAATCGTTTAATCCGTAATAGTTTACAGCTAGTGGTGAGTAGATTCCCGCTCTCGCTTAGGCTCGGCAGGAATGACGGTTTTTTGTTGAGATTGTGTACTACGAGTTATGCGTAACAGCGAGTATTGAAGGTTAATTGTCATCCTTGAGGAGCCTGAGCGACATCGAGGATCTATATTTCGCGTGTGGAGAGTCGATACCCACTCTCGCTTAGGCTCGGCAGGAATGACGGTTTTTATGTTGGGATTTGTGCATTACGATTAATAGTAAGTGATCTCGAAACCGCTCTTTCTAGGAACCAGTAAACTAGGGACTAGGAACTTTTATTTCTTTTTCAAGCCACGAGCAGCGAAGCGCCCGAGTTACGAGCCTCGAAAATAGATCTAAATCGTCTTTTCCACCTTTACTCTCGCCACTTGCCGCTTTGCCCGTTATACTCTGGCCTTTCTAATATTTGGCTGTGGATGTTCCCAGCTAGTGCATTTATGAGTGTAGGGCATGCAAGAATATATCGAATTTTTTCAACAGAACATGATTTTGTCTTTAGTTTGGGTTGCGGTGTTAGCGGCCCTAGTCGCGACTATCTTTAAGTCATCAACCGCTAAATATAAAACAATCGGTGCGAGTGAATTAACAAACCTTATTAACCGTGAAGATGGTGTTGTGGTTGATATTCGTACTAACGATGAGTTTAAACGTGGTCATATTGCGGGCTCAGTTCACATTTTGCCATCTGAAATCAAATCTGGTGCTATCACTAACATTGAAAAATACAAAGCGGCCCCAATTATTGTTGTATGCAAGACAGGTCAAACGTCACACGAAAGTGCTAACCTGTTAGCGAAAGCTGGTTTTGAAAATGTGAACATGCTGAAAAATGGTATGACAGCTTGGAATGAAAATAACTTACCTTTGGTTTCTGATAAGCCAGCAAGTAAGAAAGGTAAGAAGTAATCACGGTTCTCGATGGCTCGATTCTCGTTACTCGAGCCACTAGAAGCGCAGCGTTCAAGCAGCGAAGCGCTCGATAATCGACAAAATTTTAATTAATAAGGATGACTCCATCATGGCTGAAGCAGCACCTCAAGAACAACAGAACTTCACTATTCAACGTATCTTCCTAAAAGATCTTTCTTTTGAAGCACCAACAGCGCCACAAATGTTCCAAAAAGAATGGGAACCAGATGTGAAGCTAGATTTAGACACACAAAGCCGTGAGCTAGGTGAGAATGTTTATGAAGTGGTTCTTCGTCTAACCGTTACAGTTAAAAATGCTGAAGAAGTGGCTTTCCTATGTGAAATCCAACAAGGTGGTATTTTTACTGCTGAGAATATGGAAGAAGGTCAATTAGCACATTGTCTAGGTGCGTTCTGCCCGAACATCCTATTCCCATACGCTCGTGAGACAGTTTCTAGCCTAGTGGTTAAAGGTACGTTCCCACAATTAAACCTAGCTCCAGTTAACTTTGATGCTTTGTTCATGAACTACCTACAACAACAAGCTGAGCAAGCACCACAAGAAGCGTAAGTTCAGTTCGCTTTTTATTTTTAATCTCAGGCTAAACTAAAAGAGCGAAGACAGCAGTGTCTCGCTCTTTGTGCTTACAGGCCCGTTACTCGTAGCTAGGTCGCTTTGCTTCTCGAAAGCCGAAGAGAAATTGTATCGAGTTAGTTAGGTGTTTCGAGTTGCGTGTAAAAGCGGGTGCTAAACGTTATTCGTCATCCTGAATAGCGACGTAGGAGCGTAGTTCAGGATCTCCTAGCGTGATTCGAATACTCTTTCCTCGCAATACGGAGCGAAGAGTTCACATAACACGTAACAAAAGCAGCTTTTTCGTATGACGAGTTGCGTATAATGGCAACGTTATCGCTTTTGTTTTTTTCGACATACGAGTAACGAACAGCGAAGCGCCCGAGCAACGTATTAACTATTTAAAGGTCTCACCATGACAAATTCAACTGCCAATAATGATGTCGTAATGACAGTGATCGGTGCTGGTTCATACGGTACTTCGTTAGCGATTGCTTTAGCACGTAATGGCTCTAAAGTGATTTTATGGGGACATGATCCTTCGCATATGGCGGCTTTAGATCAAGATCGTTCTAATGAAGAGTTTCTACCGGGTATTGATTTCCCAGAGTCATTGATTATTGAGTCGGATTTGTCGAAAGCGGTTGCCGCGAGCCGAGACTTGCTGGTGGTCGTACCGAGTCATGTATTTGGTATCGTATTAAATAATTTAAAGCCTCATTTGCGCAGTGATACTCGTATTTGTTGGGCAACTAAAGGTTTAGAACCTGAAACCGGACGCTTGTTAAAAGATGTCGCGCATGATGTGTTAGGCGATCAAATACCTCTTGCGGTATTGTCGGGACCGACATTTGCCAAAGAATTAGCGGCAGGTATGCCAACTGCGATTGCGGTTGCGTCACCAGATGCTGAGTTTGTAAAAGATCTTCAAGAAACCATTCACTGCAGTAAATCTCTTCGTGTGTATGCCAATAATGACTTTACGGGCATGCAGCTCGGCGGCGCGGTGAAGAATGTCATTGCGATTGGCGCAGGAATGTCTGATGGTATTGGTTTTGGCGCGAATGCACGTACCGCATTAATTACTCGCGGCCTTGCGGAAATGTGTCGTTTAGGCGCTGCATTAGGTGCTCAATCAGAAACCTTTATGGGAATGGCGGGTTTAGGTGATCTAGTTCTAACTTGTACTGATAACCAATCGCGTAACCGTCGTTTTGGTTTAGCACTAGGTAAAGGCAAAGATGTTGATACTGCGCAGCTTGAAATTGGTCAAGTCGTTGAAGGGTACCGAAACACCAAAGAAGTTTGGCTATTAGCTGATAGAATGGGGGTTGAAATGCCGATTGTTGAACAAATTTATCAAGTGCTGTATCAAGGAAAAGATGCCCGTCTCGCCGCGCAAGATTTGTTAGCAAGACAGAAAAAGGCGGAAGGGTAAATAGCGATCCTCGGGTCTCGGGCGCTTCGCTTCTCGTAATTCGAAAAAGCGAAAAAGCGAAAAAGCGAAAAAGCGAAAGAGCGAACTGAACTTCGAATACGCTTCGCTCGAGAGCCGAAAAGACGGTAGCGAGTTACGTGTTTCGAGTTGCGTGTAACAGCGATCGTTAGACGTTACTCGTCATCCTGAATAGCGACGTAGGAACGTAGTTCAGGATCTCTTAACGTGATTGCATTATCTATTGGCTGTTGGGTTAAGCTGAAACTCGATCGAGTTCTTCCTAGAAACCAGGGACTAGGAGCTTTACCCGAGCCACGAGCAGCGAAGCGCCCGATAGACGAGTCTCGAATGGACTTTGTACTAAGGATTAGTATCTAGGAATCTATATGAAACACTGCGCAAAACAAAAAGTCTGGAATACCATTGTTGATGAAGCAAGACATCAGGCTGAACAAGAGCCGATGTTAGCAAGCTTTTATCACTCAACCATCATTAATCATGATAGCCTCGGTGCCTCGCTTAGCTATATCTTAGCCAATAAGTTAAGAACAGCAACCATGCCACCAATGACGGTACGTGAAGTGGTGGAAGAAGCCTTTAAAGATGATCCTTCTATTACCGACAGTGCGGCTTGTGATATTTGTGCGATTGTAAACCGAGATCCAGCGGTTTCTATGTATTCTACGCCTTTGTTATATTTGAAAGGTTACCATGCGTTACAAGGTTATCGTGTGGCGAACTGGCTATGGAAGCAAGGTCGTTTCGCTTTAGCCACTTATCTTCAAAATCAGATTTCAGTCGCGTGTCAGGTTGATATTCACCCGGCAGCGCGTATTGGTCAAGGTATCATGCTTGACCATGCCACTGGTATTGTAATTGGTGAAACTGCGGTCGTCGAAAATGATGTGTCTATCCTACAAGATGTGACATTAGGTGGTACTGGCAAAGAATGTGGTGATCGTCATCCGAAGATCCGTGAAGGCGTGATGATTGGCGCTGGCGCAAAAATTCTTGGCAATATTGAAGTGGGTAAAGGCGCGAAGATTGGCTCCTGCTCTGTCGTGCTGCAAGCCGTTCCTCCTCATACGACAGTTGCAGGTGTTCCCGCTAAAATTGTCGGTCGTCCACAAAGCAACAAACCATCAGAAGATATGGATCAAGCGTTTAATGGTAATGGTCATAAGTTAATTGATGGGGCTGGGATTTAAGCGCTTATCGTATTTCGATTCTTGGGCGCTTCGCTGCTCGTGGCTCGGAAAAGCGAGAGCCGAAGAGATTAAAGACGGTAACGTGTTGCGGGTTTCGTGTTACGTGTAAAAACAAAAGCGTAAGTTGAGATTCAATATGTCGTCATCCTGAAAAGCGACGTAGGAGTGTAGTTCAGGATCTTCCAAAGCGTTCTGATAATCATGGGCTTTTTTGAGTGAGTCATCGACTGTAGGAGATCTTGAATCTTCTTCGCTTAGGCTCATGTTCTGGATGACGATCTCTCTTGAATTCCCATATTGCTTTTGCTCTTATCTTTTCCAAGCCACGAGCAGCGTAGTGTCCGATACCCGAGCTACGAATGCTCTTCCTCGCAACACGTAGCGAAGCGTTCACGTATCACGCAACCAAAAGTCGCGTGTAACGTGTTACGAGTTGCGTGTAACAGCAAAGCGATCGCTGTTTGTTTTCCTCATCCTAACCGCGTAACCATATGCGCAGATCCCACCGATGACATTGCCAACTGCAATACCGATAAATATCCCTTCGACGCCATACCATTGACTGCCTAACCATGCGCTCGGAAGTGTAAAAATAAACAACCGAGAGAAATTCCACAAAAAGGCTTTTAAAGGTTGGTGCATGGCATTAAGGCAACTGACCATCATCATTACAATACCTTGAAAACCATAACTGATTGGCACCACTAATAAGAAATGCCATAGCATATCTTGTACACTTTGTTCTTGGCTAAATAAGGACGCAATCGGCATACTGAGTGGCACCATTAACACAAATAAACCTAATTGAAATATCACGGCAAAGCGCATCGTTATAAATAATGCCGAGAAACTTCGCTGAGGTTGTTTTGCCCCGATATTTTGGGCAATAAATGGTGTGAGCACAGAACCTAGTGACATTAAAACGAGGATCATTATTGACTCAACTCGTTGCGCCGCACCATAGGCGGCGACGGCTTCATTACCAAAGCTGGCGAGCATCATCATTAACACCGCACCTGAAAGTGGGTTCATGGCACTCGAAAACGCCGCTGGTGTTCCAATTTTTAATATCTGAGTCCAGTCTTGCCAAATTCGTTTTATTTGTGGCGGTGCTAATAGTTTTTCGCGTTTAATCAAAATATATAGCGCGGCAACTAATGCCCCAAACCAACTCACTGCACTAGCAATAGCCGCGCCTTGAATGCCCAGCTCAGGAAACGGGCCGTAACCGAAGATTAATAATGGATCGAGTGTGCCGTTAATGAATCCAGCCGTCATCATGATTTTAGCGGGGGTTTTAGTATCACCCGTTGAGCGAATAACACTATTACCCGACATTGGGATCACCAGTAATGGAATGGTGAGGTACCACACTTGCATATATTGGTCGATGAGCAGCAGGAGATCATCGCTCGCCCCGAGTAGTCTAAAAAGAGGTTCAATAGTGAAGTAACCCAATGTGGACGCGAGTGTTACGAGTAATACGGCCAGTAACAAACCATGAGTAGAAAAGCGGGCGGCATTACGAGTATCACCTTGACCAAGCAAGCGTCCAACATTAGCAGATAAACCCATGCCAATGCCTAATGTAATACAACTCACCCCAAAAGTGACAGGGAAAGTAAAGCTGATCGCGGCAAGCGCGTGAGTACCAAGCAGTGAGATAAAAAAGGTATCGACTAGGTTAAAAGTTAAGATCGCCAATAACCCAACCACCATAGGTAAGGTCATGGTTTGTAATACTTGGGGAATTGGGCCAGTCAATAAGCCGTGTTTATCTTGCATGGAAATGATTCGCTGGTGATGAAGAGCTTAGGATAAGGCTTTTTGGTACTTGTGACTAGGGTAAAGCGATATCCGGGAGTCGAGGAGAAGTAGCGTGTTCATTTGTTTCGTTTCTCGTAGCTCGGTCGCTTTGCTGCTCGTGATTAGGAAAAGCGTAAGGTATGAGCCGAAGTTTAAATATGCCGTCATCCCCTACATGAGCCAAAGCGAAGAAGATAGGGGATCGACTAAAAGCGTGTCGAATCGTTCAGTTAGTAATAATTTACTGCGTGTTGTGATTAGATTCCCGCTCTCGCTAAGGCTCGGCAGGAATGACGTTTTTATTGCAGATTTCGTGTGGCGTATAAAAGTAAAGCGATCGCTGTTTGCTCTTCCTAGGAACCAGGAACTAGAAACTAGGGACTTTTACTTCTATTCGAGCCACGAGCAGCGAAGCGCCCGATATACAAGAGACGAATGCTCTACTCATAACTTTCTTTATTCTGATCCCCATCACAATTTTTTTCGCCTCACCCCTTGGGTTTTGCTGTTGGCCCCCCAACATATTCAAGCAGACCGATACAAATAGATCGGTGTCTTTAACTTTTCTATGAACATCTAATCAGGAGAGATGCACAGATGAACATTCGTCCTTTACATGACCGAGTTATCGTTGAGCGCCAAGAAGTAGAATCAAAGTCTGCTGGTGGCATCGTATTAACTGGTTCAGCTGCGGAAAAATCAACACGCGGCAAAGTTCTAGCTGTCGGCAAAGGTCGTATTTTAGAAAATGGCACAGTTCAAGCACTTGACGTAAAAGTGGGTGATACGGTGATCTTTGCAGAAGGCTATGGCACTAAGTCTGAAAAAATCGATGGTAAAGAAGTTTTAATCATGTCTGAAAACGACATTATGGCAATTGTAGAATAAATTCTCTTCATTCTTGAAGCTGCAGCTTTGTTGGCTACGTTCACTCACCCCAATCACCTAGGCAAGCTAGGCTCATGGGGCTTCGCTTACTTGCCGCCTAACTGCAACATCAATTATTTTGAGAATTAGAATTAAAACTGAATTCAAAACCAAACGCATTCAATAGATTTTATAAGGAATAAGAACATGGCTGCAAAAGACGTAAAATTTGGTAATGATGC
The DNA here is from genome assembly GCF_053544035.1 of Vibrio sp. E150_018. Classification (NCBI taxonomy): domain Bacteria; kingdom Pseudomonadati; phylum Pseudomonadota; class Gammaproteobacteria; order Vibrionales; family Vibrionaceae; genus Vibrio; species Vibrio sp. E150_018. The sequence continues at coordinate 14,251 of NZ_JBHGNY010000020.1, forward strand.
TCGCGTAAAAATGCTTGAAGGTGTGAACATCTTAGCAGACGCAGTAAAAGTAACATTAGGCCCTAAAGGTCGTAACGTCGTACTCGACAAATCTTATGGCGCACCGACGATCACTAAAGATGGTGTGTCTGTGGCTCGTGAAATTGAATTGGAAGACAAATTCCAAAACATGGGCGCACAAATGGTGAAGCAAGTCGCTTCTCAAGCAAATGATGTAGCCGGTGACGGTACCACTACGGCAACGGTTCTTGCACAATCTATTATCACTGAAGGTCTGAAAGCGGTTGCTGCGGGTATGAACCCAATGGATCTAAAACGTGGTATCGATAAAGCAGTAACAGCAGCCGTTGAAGAGCTTAAAGGGCTTTCTAAAGATTGTTCAAACAGCACTGAAATCGAACAAGTGGCGACTATCTCTGCAAACTCTGATAGCTCAGTGGGTAAAATCATTGCTGAAGCGATGGAAAAAGTAGGCCGTGATGGTGTTATCACTGTTGAAGAAGGTCAAGCGCTACAAGATGAGCTAGACGTAGTAGAAGGTATGCAGTTTGACCGCGGTTACCTATCGCCTTACTTCATCAACAACCAAGAAGCAGGTAGTGTGGATCTAGACAATCCATTCATCCTTTTGGTTGATAAGAAAGTTTCAAACATCCGTGAATTACTTCCAACACTAGAAGCGGTTGCAAAAGCATCTCGCCCATTATTGATCATCGCAGAAGATCTAGAAGGTGAAGCACTAGCGACTCTCGTTGTGAACAATATGCGCGGTATCGTGAAAGTGGCTGCAGTGAAAGCTCCTGGCTTCGGTGACCGTCGTAAAGCGATGCTACAAGATATCGCAGTTCTAACAGCGGGTACGGTTATCTCTGAAGAAATCGGTCTTGAGTTAGAAAAAGCGACACTTGAAGATCTAGGTCAAGCGAAGCGTGTGACGATCACTAAAGAAAACACCACTATCATCGATGGTTCTGGTGAAGAAGAAACGATTCAAGGTCGTGTTGCACAAATTCGTCAACAAATCGAAGATGCAACGTCTGACTACGACAAAGAAAAACTTCAAGAGCGTGTAGCGAAATTGGCTGGCGGCGTTGCTGTCATTAAAGTTGGCGCAGCAACTGAAGTAGAAATGAAAGAGAAGAAAGACCGTGTTGAAGATGCACTTCACGCCACTCGCGCTGCGGTTGAAGAAGGTATTGTTGCCGGTGGTGGTGTTGCATTGATTCGCGCTGCTTCTAAAGTGGTTGGCCTTGAAGGTGACAATGAAGAGCAAAACGTGGGTATCCGCGTTGCACTTCGCGCTATGGAATCACCAATTCGTCAAATTACTAAGAATGCTGGTGATGAAGAATCAGTGGTTGCTAACAATGTTCGCGCTGGTGAAGGTAACTACGGTTACAACGCGGCTACAGGCGAATACGGCGACATGATCGCAATGGGTATCCTAGATCCAACTAAAGTTACCCGTTCAGCTCTTCAATTCGCTGCATCGGTTGCGGGTCTTATGATCACAACAGAAGCGATGGTAACAGACAAGCCACAAGATTCTGCTCCTGCAATGCCTGATATGGGCGGTATGGGTGGAATGGGCGGTATGGGTGGCATGATGTAATCTGCGGATTACTTGCTATCTAAATCTCTCATAGCTAAACATATATAGAGAAGCATATTAAGGCTCACAGCTTAGGTTGTGAGCCTTTTTTATTATCGTTTTTAAGCATTATTTTAGGTCTTCTGCGATTTTGTCTGTTTTTTATGTTAATTTTTTGTTTGTAGCTACTGTGTTGGTGTGTGTTTATAGGGATGAAATTATTTTGGCGATGCAGATAAAAAACCTTATTGATAATTGTTATGGGTTGCGAATTGATGATTGGACGATGGAAACAGGTCAGCATTGGGGGATATTTTCAACCTATAGCCATGCCGGCTCCTTGCTTGGTCGTTTGTTAGTCGATGATCTCAAACTAGAACAAGCAGAGATTGAAGGTCGACCTAATAAAGTTGGCTGGGTTTCTTTGTATCTTCAACAGCAGTTGCTTGAAAAAGAATTAGCAGATGATGACACGGATTTTATGGACCATTTGGATTTCGGTTCGAGTGTCGAATCATTGGTTTCGGAAGCGTGCTGCAATTCTGAACAACTAGAGAGTTTGTTAGTGTTAACTGATCTGGTTCATCTACGTCAGCGCGGTTTTCGTCAGCTTTCGACTGGCGAAACCCGTCGAGTTATGTTGGCCCGAGCGCTGGCAATTGAGCCTGAATTATTAGTACTTGATGAGCCTTACGCTGGACTTGATATTGACCATCAACAGCAATTATCTCAATTACTACAAACCCTTTCGACATCAATCCAATTGCTTATCATTACTTCCCGTGAAGATGAATTACCAGGCTGTATTACTCATGTGGCGATGTTTAATGTCGAAGTCGATAACGCGAGTAATATCATTCATCGTCTAAGCGATCCTATGACTATCAGTGAATGGCATGACCATCCAGTCATGGCTCAGCTCAATGCTCTCTCGCAGCAACGTAGTCAGCAAGTACTTGAACTAATTAAGCAGCAGCGTTATCAAGCCAAATATCCCGATCCTCTAGTGGAGCTTAAAAATGGCAAAGTCGAATATACCGATGGTTTAATCTTCAAAGAGGTGAATTGGCGAATTAATAACGGTGAACATTGGCAAGTACGTGGTCCGAATGGCTGTGGTAAAAGTACCTTGCTTGGTTTGATTCTTGGCGACCATCCACAGTGCTATAGCAATGATATAACCTTATTTGGTAAACCTCGCGGCAGTGGCGAAACGATTTGGCAGGTAAAAGAGCAAATCGGCATCGTGTCATCCGCTTTACATTTACAGTATCGAGTCAATTGCAGCGCCATAGAAGTCTTGCTTTCCGGTTTCTTTGATTCGATAGGCCTCTATCAAAAACCAAGTAAAAAGCAGATGGATTTAGCTAAAGATTGGCTGGCGATTCTACATATGGATTCATTTGAGAGAACCGGCTTTAAACAACTCGATTATGGCCAACAGAGGTTGTTATTAATTGGACGTGCCTTGATTAAGCAACCTGTGTTATTGATTCTTGATGAACCTTATCAAGGGTTAGATTTTATTAATCGTAAGTTGGTGATGAATACTCTCAATATGATTGCTGAAGAGAATTTGAGTCAGATTCTGTATGTTTCTCATCATAGCGATGATGCATTGCCGGCGATCCGTAACTATGTGGACTTTGTTGGGAGTTCAGATATGGGATACCAAGTTGAAATTAAACCAGTGTAATCACACTTTTTCTTCCTAGTCGATTACTTGACTATATCTAAATTAAATGCCAAAAACACATTTACTAATGATAAATACATGTGTTTTGTGCATGATCTGTATGCGTTGTTATCACTGTTTTTAATAAGGTTAATTACTTATACTTTCAGTATATTCAACTCTTCGTACTTGAAACTGCAGTTTTGTTGACGGCGTTCATTCGTCCTCCTATTTCGTTATAAAAAAGTTATAGGCGAGCTATGCTCATGGGGCCTCATTCACTTGCTCCTCACTGCAATTCCAATTACTTGAGCATAAATCGAATTGCTAACTCACACGTTGGAGATGTTATGTTTAAAGCTTTAGTTCTTAATCAAGAAGACAAACGTACAATCGCGAACATTGAAACACTCGATGAAAGCCAATTGCCGGAAGGTGAAGTACTGGTAGCGGTTGATTACTCTTCAATTAACTACAAAGATGGCCTAGCCGTAACAGGTAAAGGCAAAATCATTCGTAACTTCCCAATGGTACCTGGCATTGATTTTGCCGGTACGGTTTTAGCGTCTCAAAATGATCGTTACTCTGAAGGTGATAAAGTCGTTCTAACGGGTTGGGGCGTTGGTGAAAACCATTGGGGCGGCATGGCTGAAAAAGCACGCTTAAAAGCAGATTGGTTAGTGCCATTACCGCAAGGTTTTGATCCTAAACAAGCCATGATGATCGGTACTGCTGGTTTCACTGCCATGCTATGTGTACAAGCCATTTTAGATTCGGGTGTAAAACCAGAAGATGGTGAGATCCTAGTAACCGGCGCAAGTGGTGGCGTAGGTTCAGTTTCTGTCACTTTATTAAGCCAACTTGGTTATAAAGTCGCGGCAGTAACTGGACGTGTAGAAACCAACGGCCCTTGGCTTGAAGCGCGTGGTGCCTCTCGTATTATTGACCGTTCAGAATTTGAAGAACCAGCTCGTCCGCTTGAAAAACAAGTGTGGGTGGGAGCGATTGATACTGCGGGTAGTAAAGTGCTCGCTAAAGTGTTGGCTCAGATGGATTACGATTCTACCGTGGCGGCATGTGGCCTAGCAGCTGGTTTTGATCTACCAACAACGGTGATGCCTTTCATCTTACGCAATGTGCGTCTACAAGGTATCGATTCGGTCAATTGCCCAGCAGAAAAACGTATTGCCGCGTGGAATAAATTGGTTGAGATTCTGCCAGCAAGTTACTTTGATCAAGCCTGCTCAGAAATTACGTTAGAAGAAGTACCACAATACGCAGAAGACATTACTAATGGTCAAGTGACTGGTCGTGTTGTGGTTAACGTCCGAGGCTAGAACGCTACGCTTGTTCGTTTCTTGTTACTCGATTTTGGTTTTTTGAGTAATGAGAAAAGTAAAATAGTAATGTATTTAATTGATTATAAAGCCTTGCAGTGCTTTGACATGAGTCGCTGCTTGGCTTTTTTCTTTTCGAGTCACGAGCAGCAAAGCGCCCGAGCCACGAGACTCGATACTCTTTTCCTAGAAACCAGAAACCTTTAACCCCTTTATTCTATCCCCATCACCTTAACCCTTTCAGCGATTAACTTACCACACTCTTGTTTTAACACTCCTCTAAGCCACTGTTGTGAGGCGGCATGATCACAACGAGAATGCCAAATTAACGAGTAATCGAATGGGGTTAAATTAAAAGGTAGTTGCTTAATCACTAGGTTGTAGCGCTTTGCCACTAGGTAGGCGAGATCGGCGGGCACGGTGACAATTAAAGGTAAAGTATCCATCACCGCTAATGCCGCTTCTAAATGATAAGAGCGTAGAACCCAATTAGGGCTAGGGTAGTCAGAAAGTGCTTCATCTATTAGAGCTTTAACCCCATCACTGATCGCAATCATCGCATGTCGGCTATTTAGATAATCATCCAATGTCAGTTCAACATTGGCTAGTGGATGGTTATTCGACAATAGGCAAAAGACGCTGACTTTGCCGAGAATATCACTGTGCAGTGGCGCAACAGAATAGGTTGGGCGGCAGATTGCGATATCGGCACCTTGGGCCGTTAACTGATGGATGAGGTTATTATGTTGCAGCGGAACGAGTTCAAGTTGTAGGTTCGGTGCTTCTTGATAAATACGCGGCAAAGCAAAGGGTAGAATGGTTTGCATTGCATAATCAGTAGTCGCGATGGTAAATTTTTGGCGGCACGCTTTGGGCTCAAATTCTTGAGGGGATAAGATATCGCGGATATTCTCAAGTGGTTGAGTAAGCGATTGATTAAAATCCAAGGCTTTTTGAGTGGGAATAAGGTGTTGTCCTTGACGAGTAAATAAAGGATCGTCGAGTAGTACTCGCAAGCGACCTAAAACTCGGCTCATGGCAGATTGACTAAGATTAAGGCGCTGTGCTGCTTTACTCACCGAGCCTTCTTCAATTAATACTTGTAAGGCAATAAGCAAATTAAGATCGCGACGATAAATATCTTCCAATTCCATAGTGCAGCCTTATTAAGATAAACGAAGGTCGATGGGGGTTTTACTCGCCTCACCACCCACTTCTCGTGCCAGTTTAGGAACTAGGTAGCCTGATACCTGTTTGAGCAATTCCGACATAATTTGTCTCGCTTTCTCATCTGACACATAAAAGTGAGCCGCGCCTTGTACTTTATCTAGCAAGTGTAAGTAATAAGGTAGAACACCCGCATGAAATAAAGCGTGGCTTAATGCAGCTTGAGCCTCGACCGAATCATTAATCCCTTTTAATAACACACTCTGGTTAAGTAAGTGCACACCAACTTGGTGTAGCTTGTTTAAACTGGCATTTAGTTCATCATCTATTTCATTAGCGTGATTAATATGCGTCACCATCACGACATTTAAGCGAGTGTGTTGGAGGAGTTGGCATAAGTCATCGGTAATGCGCGATGGGATCACTACCGGTAAACGGCTATGAATTCGTAGCGTTTTGATGTGTTCGACTTGAGCGATATTTTCGATAAGCCACTGTAATTCACTGTCTTTAGCCATTAATGGATCGCCGCCTGACAAAATCACTTCATCGAGTTCAGGATGCGAAGCAATGTAGTCTAGGCTTTGTTGCCAAGTGGTTTTATTGCCTTTGTTGTCTTGGTAGGGAAAGTGGCGACGGAAACAGTAGCGGCAGTTAATTGCGCAACCACCTTTTACGATCATCAGTACTCGACTGCGGTACTTATGTAATAAGCCGGGCAGCACATTGTCATGCTCATCTAACGGATCGGTTGAGTATCCGTCATGCACTTCAAATTCTTCATTTAAAGGCAATACTTGGCGTAATAAAGGATCGTGTGGATTGCCTTTTTCCATTCTATCGACAAAACTTCTAGGGACGCGTTGGGCAAATAGCTGACGTGCTTTCATCCCCGATAACCACGGTGTAGGATCGATTTCCAATAACTCAAGCAATTGTATGGGATCGGAAATTGCTTGTGCTAATTCGGTTAACCAAGAATTTTGTCGAGTTGGATCATTTTGTCGGGCATTTGTCGAGGTTTTACACCACTTTTGCTCAACAGAAATGACTTTTCGGGTTATCATATCGGGCATTAAATTGAACTCGAAGAATAATAGAGGAAATCATGGCGACAGTTAGCACCAATGAATTCAAAGGCGGTTTAAAATTCATGTTGGATAATGAGCCTTGCTCAATCATCGAAAATGAATACGTTAAGCCTGGTAAAGGGCAAGCGTTTAACCGCGTTAAGCTTCGCAAACTTTTGTCTGGAAAAACGTTAGAGAAAACGTTCAAGTCAGGTGAAAGCTTTGAACTGGCTGACGTAGTTGATGTAGAACTAGGTTATCTATATAACGATGGTGAATTCTACCATTTCATGAACAACGAAACCTTTGAGCAAATTGCAGCAGACGTGAAAGCAGTCGGCGATATGGCTAAATGGTTAGTTGAAAATGACGTTTGTACTCTAACGTTGTGGAATGATACCCCTATCTCTGTGACTCCGCCAAACTTTGTTGAGCTTGAAGTAACAGAAACTGATCCTGGCCTTAAAGGCGACACTCAAGGTACGGGCGGTAAGCCTGCCACATTGAGTACTGGCGCAGTCGTTCGCGTACCACTATTTATCGCGATTGGTGAAGTAGTGAAAGTGGACACGCGTACTGGCGAATATGTTGGTCGTGTGAAGTAATATTTTACGTTTCTCGTAGCTAGGGCGCTTCGCTGCTCGTAGCTCGAAGAATGGCAAACGGGCCGCTGAATTTTCAGCGGCCCGTTTTTTGTTTAAGGGAATAAGGGAATAAAGTTATTAGTCACTATTAACGAGAAACGAAATAAAATGATGTCATCTTGAACATGAGCCTAAGCGAAGAAGATTCAGGATCTCCAACAACATGTGACTTATTAAAAACCTTAATTCTTCAGCGTACCTTTGGGAGATCCTGAACTGCGCTCCTTCGTCGCTTTTCAGGATGACGAGCTAACTTTAGGTATCTTTTTTGCAGGCGATTTGAAACATCGAACAGGTAACAAAATCCCGTCATTCCTGCCGAGCCTAAGGCGAGAGCGGGAATCTACTTAGCACGTGCTGTGTATAGATCCTCGATGTCGCCTAGGCTCCTCAAAGATGACGACTGTTTTTTCGAGTTACGAGAAGCAAAGCGCCCGAGCCACGAGTATCGAGATCTTATTCCTAAAACAAAAAAAGCCAGCAAAAATGCCGGCTTTTCATTTTGTTACGAAGCTTTCTTATAGTAAGAAAATATAAGTAATCGCGAGAACAGAGACAATGGCGGCGGCTGCGTAACAAGCAATTTTACCTAGGATCCCTGTATGGAATTTTAGGTCGTGCATGCCGTGATGAACACGGTGCATTGCATGCCACATTGGTAGTGCAATTGAGGCGACAATAAATAGACCACCAATAATGCTACTTGCAAAGGCATGGGCGCGCACAAAATTAAAAGTGCTCGAATCAAACATACCTAGTGGCATCAAGATACCCAGTACTAAAATCGTTACTGGTGTGATCATGGCAAACCAAGTACCGCCAGCACCAAATAGTGACCACCAGATTGGCTCATCAGAACGTCTTGGGTTTGGATTAATCATGTCTTCTCTCCTACACCAATGCCAATACAATCAGTGAGATCACAGCAACTGCACCCCATTGTGTGGCAATAATCATTTTCGGCTCTACTAATTTGCCACCTAAACGGATAGGCATCACTTGTGGCATCATGCTAAAGAAAGTTGCCGCATGGAATAAACTACCGGCTAATGCCACGATGTTAATCGCGATCACTAGTGGGTTTTGCATAAAGTGTTGCCACTCTACCCAAGCCATAGGGCCTTTCACTAAGCTTGCTAGACCGCAAAGCATGAACAAGGTAAATAGAATTAACGGCAGTACCGTTGCTTCACGAACCATGTAAAAACGGTAGAACGGATGCTTGCTCCACCAAGTACGATTCATAGGACGAACGTAAGGCTTACGATTGCTCATTCTAGATCTCCTCAGATTTGAACATAGAGATCACGAAATCCATTGAAGATTCCACTTTCCCTTGGTTTACCGCTGCAGCAGGGTCGACGTGTTTTGGACATACTTTTGAGCAGTAACCGACAAAAGTACACCCCCAAGCGCCATTGTCACTGTTGATAAGCTTCATACGTTCTGCTTTACCATTGTCACGAGTATCTAAGTTGTAACGGTGAGCCAATGTTAATGCAGCAGGGCCGATGAACTCAGGGTTTAAACCAAATTGAGGACACGCCGCGTAGCAAAGACCACAGTTGATACAGCCAGCGAATTGTTTGTATTTCGCCATTTGCTCAGGGGTTTGCTTGTTGGTGCCGTCTTCTGGTTTACGATCGTTACCAATGATGTATGGTTTGATCGCTTCCAAACGTTCGATGAAAGGGGTCATATCAACGATAAGATCTTTCTCGATAGGGAAGTTAGCCAAAGGTTCAATGGTTACGCCATTTGGGTAATCACGCATAAAGCTTTTACAGGCGAGCATTGGTACGTTATCGACCATGATGCCGCATGAACCACAGATTGCCATACGGCAAGACCAACGGTAAGACAGATCTTTGTCTAGGTGATCTTTGATGTAGCCAATCGCATCTAGGATGGAAGTGGTGTCATCACAAGGCACGTCGAACGTTTGTAAATGTGGTTCGTTATCGGTTTCTGGGTTATAACGTAAAATATTTACTTTCTGGATACGAGTTGCAGTTGCAGACATTATTTTGCCTCCTTCGCTTCTGCGGCTTCTTTGGCTGCCGCTTCTTCTGCTGCAGCACCGTATAAGCGAGCTTTCGGTTGAGACTTAGTGATCTTCACTGAACTGTAATCAATCACTGGCGCGGCATCTTTTTGGTAGAAAGAGAGCGTATGCTTCAAGAAGTTCTCATCGTCACGACTGGTGCAGCCTTCGTCTAAACGTTGGTGTGCGCCGCGAGATTCTTTACGACGAATGGCCGATTGTGCCATCGCTTCTGCCACTTCTAAGCCGTAGCCCACTTCGATAGCGTAAAGCAGGTCAGTGTTGAATACTTTGCCTTTATCTTTAATGCCGACTTTTTTGTAGCGCTCTTTCAGCTCAGTGAGCTTATCGATGGTTGCTTGCATCAAATCTTCTTTGCGGTAGATACCACAACCTGCTTCCATGGTGTGCCCCATTTCTGTACGAATATCAGACCAGCTTTCAGTGCCATCATTATCTAATATCGCTTGAATTCGAGCTTCTACATCGCTGATTTGACGTTTGATGTTCTCTTCATTCCAGCCTTTGAATTCTTTAGCGCGTTCAGCGGCGTGTTCACCTGCGACGCGACCAAATACCACAAATTCAGCCAGAGAGTTTGAACCTAAGCGGTTTGCACCGTGTAAGCCAACAGAGGCACATTCACCTACTGCGAATAGACCTTTAATGCGAGTTTCACATTGACCATTAGTTTCAATCCCCCCCATGGTGTAGTGAACCGTTGGACGAATTGGAATTGGCTCTTTCGCTGGGTCAACGTTGACGTAAGCTTTCGCTAGCTCACAGATAAAAGGTAGGCGTTCTTGTAGGTACGCTTCACCTAGATGACGGAGATCGAGATGGACGACATCACCAAGTGGGTGTTTGATGGTGTTGCCTTTTTGTTGTTCATGCCAGAACGCCTGAGAAACTTTGTCACGAGGACCGAGTTCCATGTATTTGTTCTTAGGTTGACCCACTGGCGTTTCAGGGCCCATACCGTAATCTTGTAAGTAACGGTAGCCATTTTTATTGATGATAATACCGCCTTCACCACGACACCCTTCGGTCATCAAGATGCCTGTGCCTGGTAGCCCAGTTGGGTGGTATTGCACAAATTCCATATCACGTAAAGGTACACCGTGGCGGTAAGCCATTGCCATACCATCACCTGTTACGATACCGCCATTGGTGTTGGTGTGGTAAACACGGCCCGCACCACCAGTAGCAAGTACCACTGATTTTGCTTTGATTGCAACAAGCTCACCTTCAGACATATGAATAGCTACGATGCCTTGCACTTCTTTTGCGTCATCTTCGCCGTCAAGCCCTTCGTTATTAACTAAGAGGTCAACTACGAAGTACTCATCAAAGCGTTTGATGTTGGAATATTTAATAGAGGTTTGGAAAAGTGTGTGTAGCATATGGAAGCCAGTTTTATCGGCCGCAAACCAGGTACGCTCGATTTTCATTCCCCCAAAACGACGAACGTTGACATCACCATTTTCTTTACGGCTCCATGGACAACCCCATTGTTCCATTTGGATCATTTCACGGGTTGAGTTTGCTACGAAGTATTCAACAACATCCTGTTCACATAGCCAATCACCACCACCAACGGTATCGTTGAAGTGATTATCTAAGCTGTCTTCTTCCTTGATAACTGCCGCTGAACCGCCTTCGGCAGCAACCGTGTGTGAACGCATAGGGTACACTTTTGAAATCAATGCAATTTCAAGTTCAGGGTTTGCTTCTGCTGCCGCAATTGCAGTACGTAAACCAGCGCCACCAGCGCCAATGACTGCGATATCTGTGGTTATGACTTTCACAGTTATCCTCCAGAGTAGGTGTGCTCATAAGAGCTTTGTTTCACGAGCACGATTGGAAAAATAGTAGTTATAAATTTTGTGCGTAATAAGTGTAGGCAATAATGATGAATAATAAATTGATCTGACAAGGGTAAATAGGCACTTTGCTACCCTAAAGTAGTAGTGTTTGATTGATTGTTTTAATAGTGAGAGGTTGCTTAGGTTTTAAGGTAAGGCTTGGTTATCATTATTAGTTTAATTAAACTGAGTACACTTTCATTTGTTTTGAGTTTTTTATGCATACTTGGCAGCCTTCCTGTTCAATTTTTCAATTAAAGCAACGTGCTTCGATTATTACTTCTATCCGTCAGTTTTTTACCGAGCGACAGGTTCTGGAAGTAGATACACCAGCCATGAGCCACGCAACGGTTACCGATGTTCATCTTCATACCTTTAAAACTGAATTTATTGGACCTGAATATGCGTTTGGAAAAAATGTATTTTTGATGACCAGTCCAGAGTTTCATATGAAGCGATTATTAGCGGCTGGTAGTGGTTCGATTTATCAAATTAATAAAGCATTTCGTAATGAAGAAAATGGCCGTTATCACAACCCTGAATTCACTATGTTGGAGTGGTATCGCGTTGGTTTTGATCACCATGACTTAATGGCGGAAATGGATATGCTTTTACAAATGGTGCTTGGTTGTGAATCATGTGAAAAAATCACTTACCAACAAGCTTTTCAGCAGGTACTCGATATTTGCCCGTTAAAGTCAACCATGAGTCAACTAAAAGAAGTGGCAGTGACCTTAGGCTTAGCTGATATTGCTGATCCCGAAGACAATCGTGACACATTATTGCAACTTTTATTCAGCGTTGGGATTGAACCGCATATTGGCCAGAAAATTCCGGTGATGGTTTATGACTTTCCAGCATCGCAAGCAGCCTTAGCTAAGATTAATCAAGAAGATCCACGAGTTGCCGATCGCTTTGAGGTGTACTTTAAAGGCATTGAACTGGCCAATGGTTTTCATGAACTGGATGATGCTAAGGAGCAGTTAGCGCGTTTTGAGCAAGATAATCAACAACGGGTTGAAATGGGATTACAACCACAGCCGATAGATCACCATTTGATTGCCGCGTTAGAAGCAGGGTTACCTCAATGTGCAGGGGTTGCGCTAGGTATTGATCGCTTAGTGATGCTGGCGATCGGTGCGGATCATATCGATCAGGTAACGGCGTTTCCGTTTCCGAGAGCTTAAGGGGAAGTGCGGAGCCGAGAGCCGAGAGCCGAGGACGCTACGCTAGAGACGCGAGAAGCAGAGCCAAAAATGTCATCCCGCACATGAGCCTAAGCGAAGAAGATGCGGGATCTCCAACAACAAGTTACTTACACAATAAATCAGATCCGTCTCAACGCGCTTTAGGAGATCCTGAATCGCGTTCGTCCCTTACTTGTCCAAGATGACGTCCAAAAGATGTGACGAGAGCTGGGTGCGCTGCGCTTCGAGACGCGAGAAGCCGGATCCCGAGTGAAACGTCCCCGCGCCTCTAGCGAAGCGTCCTCTCATTTCAATACCAAGCAAATCCATCTGTCTGAGGATAGTGTTTCATCGCTTCGGCAGGACAATCACAAAATACACCATCAACTCCTATTTCCTCTAACCATTGCCAATCTTCAGGTCGATTAACCGTATAGACATAAACCGCTAAGCCTAGAGATTTTGCATGCTGTACGTAATCTTCATCGACCACATCGATATCTAAATTTAAGCTAGTGGCATTTAAATTTTTGGCAAAATTGGCCTTGTCTGTGCTTTTTGACGCGGTAAGTGCACCAATCAGCCATTGCGGTTGTTCTTGTTTGATTTGCTGTAGCCAACTGTGGTTAAACGATGAAATGATTAATTGATTATTGTTGAACTGACATTGTTCGATGGCAAATTGAAGATGAAAGTAGAATAGTTCGAGATGTTGAACCCCTTTTAGTTCAATATTGAGTGCACATTTTCCGTTAACCAGTTTTAGTACATCTAATAAAGTCGGCAAGGGCTCGGTTTTTTCGACCACGACTTTTTTGAGCCTATCACTACTCATCCAATGGAGTTTACCTACATGATCTGTGGTGCGGTTCAGCCATTTGTCGTGAATGACCCAAAACTGCCCATCGTGCTCATGTACATCTATTTCAATAGCTTTGCATCCCATATCGATTGCTGCTTGTATCGCGGTTAAAGTGTTTTCTGGATGGGTAGATCGCGCGCCACGGTGAGCAATGATTAACATAATTAAATAACCTGAACTCGAAGATTAAGTGTTTATATACCCAAGTAACTTCAAGATGCAAGTTTCAGTAAGAATAAGGCTTGTTTTGGAAGCTTCATCTTAGAGTCACTTGGGTATAGTTGTGGAATTGAGAAGGGCTTAGTTAGTGGGCGTTGACTAAGAGAGTTGAACACATAAAAAGGGCCGCCAAATCATGGCAGCCCTCGATAGTTTGCTTTCGGTCTTACTTTTGCTCTGCTTGAGGTTCAGCATTAGCCGTTTCGGCATCATTATTGATACCATGGGCGTAAGGCGTACCAAGTACGGTTTGTTCACCTTCTGCCATTGTTGAATCAAAACGGATTCGATCTTTTGCAAATAGGTTAATCACGGTTGAGCCAAGTTTAAAGCGACCCATTTCTTCACCTTTCTTGATGTGGATCGCTTTATCACCGGTGGTTTCATAGTTCCAACGATGTACCGATGAACCGGTTGGTGGCGTAATGGTGCCACCCCAGATAACTTCGATACTACCCACAATGGTTGCCCCTACAAGTACTTGTGCCATTGGGCCGAATTTCGTATCAAAAATACACACGACGCGTTCATTTCGAGCAAATAGGTTAGGTACATTCGCCGCTGTCAGTGGATTCACTGAAAATAGATCACCAGGAACATAAATCATCTGACGTAGTGTGCCATCACAAGGCATGTGAACACGGTGATAATCACTTGGTGATAAATATAACGTCGCGAATTCACCATCGATAAATTCTTCCGCTAATTTTGCATCGCCACCTAGTAGCTCTTGAGCTGAAAAATCATGGCCTTTCGCTTGGATTAAGCGACCATTTTCAATTGGACCAAACTGACTCGTGCGAGCATCGGCAGGGTGAGTGATCACACTGCTACCTTCTGCAATTGGGCGAATGCCTTCTTTCAATTCACGAACAAAAAATTCGTTAAAGCTATTGAAGTAAGCCGGATCAGAATGTACCGCATCGTCCATGTTGACGTTATATTGCTTGATGAACCAGCGAATAACTGCGGTAGTGAGGCTGCCCATTTTGGCTGAGGCCAATTTACCCATCAGGCGAGTTAAACCGTGCTGTGGGATCCAGTATTGCAGAGTCACTTTCATTTTATCTATCACGTGAATATCCGTTTTTGTTGAACATTTCGTCTGAATTACGAAAAGGGTAGCCGATTTTACTTAAAAGCAAACCTGTTGTCAGCTTTTCAAAATTAAAGCTATACCAATCAAGATAAGCAGTTACTTATTGCGATTGGTATCATAAATCTTTCTTATTTTTAGAAAACTGTCGATTGGCTTTGTTTTCTGTCATGCTTTCAATGATGCGGTGATAATTTTCAAAACGAACGCGCGGAATATCGTCTTTCTCAACCGCTTCGCGTAGTAAACAACCAGGATCGTCATTGTGTTTACAATCACGGAACTTACAGCCACCAAGATAGGGACGAAACTCAACAAATGCTTGCGTCACTTCTTCAGGCTCTAAGTGCCATAAGCCAAATTCACGCACTCCCGGAGAATCGATAAGATCGCCGCCTTTTGGGAAGTGGTATAAACGAGCCGTGGTGGTGGTGTGTTGACCTAGGCCTGAGTTTTCAGACACGTCGCCTTCAAGTACTTTTACTTCCGGCATTAAGGCGTTAACTAAGCTTGATTTACCTACACCAGACTGACCCACAAAGATACTTAAACGATCTTTAAGGGCTTCTTGCAATTCGGCTAGGCCATCTTCGGTTTCGCGGCTAACAAATAACACCTCATAACCAATTTTTTTATAGTGACTAAGCGCTTGGTGATACGGTTGTTCTTCACCTTGAGGAATTAGGTCGGTTTTATTTAATACGATGAGTGGTGCAATCTTGAGTGTTTCAGCTGCAATCAAATAACGATCGATAATGTTAAGTGATAGCTCTGGTAAAACAGACGATACGATCACCATTTGGTTAACATTGGAAGCTACCGGCTTTACGCCATCGTAATAATCAGGGCGAATGAGTACTGAACTTCGAGGTTCAACTGCTTCAACTACACCAGAAATACCCGCCATAGATTTAAGGCCTGGACGCCAAATAACGCGGTCGCCAGAGACTAGGCTTTCAATACCTCGACGTAAATTACAGCGTTGAATATCGCCCGTTTCAAGATCTTCAATATCGGCATGTTGACCAAAGCGAGAGATCACTAAGCCTTTTTGCATATCGCCCAACATGTTTTCATCCCATTGAATGGAATCTTCTTGAGTCAGACGTTTTTTTTGATTGGTTCGAACTCGGCGAACTTGGCCTTTAGTGAGTTTTTTCTTTTTTGCCACAGGTTATACTTATTCCCTATTGGATACTCTAAATTCACACACAGTGTGTTTGGCTTTCTATATAAGCAGAGTATGATACCTCTTTTCTGGATAAAAAAGGCAAAGATCTATGTCAAATGCGTCTTTCAGTGATCAAAACTTAATTTGGGTCGATTTAGAAATGACAGGACTTGATCCTGAAATACATAAAATCATTGAGATCGCTTCCATCGTGACTGACAGTGAATTGAATATTCTAGCCGAAGGGCCGGTTCTTGCTATTCATCAGCCAGAATCTGAACTGGCTAAGATGGATGACTGGTGTACGAATACTCATACCAATAGCGGTTTAGTGAAGCGTGTTCAAGACAGTACGGTTTCAGAAGATGATGCAGTTGCTCAAACTATTGCCTTCTTAGAACAATGGGTACCAAAGGGTAAGTCACCAATCTGCGGCAATAGTATTGGTCAAGATCGTCGTTTTTTATATAAGCACATGCCAGTACTTGAAGAGTATTTTCATTATCGCTACGTAGATGTCAGCACTATTAAAGAGTTAACCCGTCGTTGGCAGCCAAAAGTGCTTGATGGTTTTTCAAAATCAGGTAGTCATTTAGCGCTTGATGACATCCGTGAATCGATCGCAGAATTGCAGTACTATCGTTCAAGTGTGTTTAAAATCTAATAATGCTCAGTCGGTTGCTATAAAAGTGCGGCTATAAACCGCAAGTTGAGTTATTTTTCAACGATTGAATCGGTATTTACATTTTTTTTTGAAGTAGTACTTGCATCAAAAAAAAATGCTCTTATAATTCGCAGCCCTGAACAATGAAAGACGTTCAGGGTGACAATTCTCGAAGTGTTAAATTTATTACCACGAGAAATGTAAAGCGACACTAGCTCAGCTGGTAGAGCGCAACCTTGCCAAGGTTGAGGTCACGAGTTCGAACCTCGTGTGTCGCTCCAAATAAAAACGTCATTTGGAAAGATCCGTTACTCGTCTATCGAGAAACGAGATTCCGAGTCACGAGAAACGAAAAAATCGGACGCGGGATGGAGCAGCTTGGTAGCTCGTCGGGCTCATAACCCGAAGGTCGTAGGTTCAAATCCTGCTCCCGCAACCAAATAATCGTATCTTGGAAAAGCCGTTACTCGTCTATCGAGAAACGAGATTCCGAGCCACGAGAAACGAAAAAAAGCGACACTAGCTCAGCTGGTAGAGCGCAACCTTGCCAAGGTTGAGGTCACGAGTTCGAACCTCGTGTGTCGCTCCAAATAAAAACGTCATTCGGAAAGATCCGTTACTCATCTATCGAGAAACGAGATTCAGAGTCACGAGAAACGAAAAAATCGGACGCGGGATGGAGCAGCTTGGTAGCTCGTCGGGCTCATAACCCGAAGGTCGTAGGTTCAAATCCTGCTCCCGCAACCAAATAATCGTATCTTGGAA
>NZ_JBHGNY010000021.1:0-30908 GCF_053544035.1 Vibrio sp. E150_018
CAGAAACAGAAACAGAAACAGAAACAGAAACAGAAACAGAAACAGAAACAGAAACAGAAACAGAAACAGAAACAGAAACAGAAACAGAAACAGAAACAGAAACAGAAACAGAAACAGAAACGTTTGAATTCTCTGACGATGCGTTACCTAATTATGGTGAAGAGGAAGCGCGTCATGATGCCGATACAGAGCCCCAAGCTTTTGATGCGGATATTCCGATTGGAGATGAACGTATCATTAAAGATAACATCACCTATCAACTTGATGATGGATTGATATTTGACCTTAATAGCGCTGAAGAGACCATCAATGAAGATAACGCTAGCTTAACTGACAATAAGCCTATTAAAGCAGCAGTAGCTTCTCGTGCGGAACAACAACCTACGCAAGATCTTGAACACATCGATTCAGAAAATATAGACCAGCAAGAAGAACCTGATCTTGATGTTGGATTGGATGATTTCCCTGATGTACTGGGCGATGTGAATGCTTTTGATGTTGATATCAATGCAGAAATGAATAGTAATCTTGATTTAGCCAAAGTCTTTCTTGAAATGGGTGATGAGCGTACTGCGATTAAGTTATTAAAAACGGTGATCTCAAAAGGTGATGAAGCATTGCAGGCTGAGGCAAATAAGCTGTTATCTTCAATTTAAATAAAGTGATAAATTACATCACGAATAGGCTTTTTACTTGCTGAAACTCGCATGTTGAGGTTATTTGGGTATATACTTTGCGACCGTTTTTTAATGATGTGATAAAGAGTGATTTCAGATGCGTATTGCGTTAGGTGTTGAATACGATGGCAGCAAGTTATTCGGCTGGCAAAGACAAAAAGATGTGCCTAGTGTGCAAGAGCATTTGGAAAAAGCGCTTTCGGTTGTCGCGAACCATCCTGTAGAAGTTCAATGTGCTGGCCGTACCGATGCTGGCGTTCATGGTACAGGGCAAGTTGTCCACTTTGATACTACGGCATCAAGAAAACTGGTTGCTTGGACTATGGGGGTTAATGCCAATCTACCTAATAATATTGCGGTGAGATGGGCTCATGAAGTACCTGATGATTTTCATGCACGTTTTAGTGCTACGGCGCGTCGTTACCGCTACATTATCTTTAACAACGCCTTTCGACCTGGAATCTTTCATTCTGGAGTCAGTCATTATCACAATCCTCTAGATGCAGAAAAAATGCATCAAGCAGGACAGTTTTTGTTGGGTGAAAATGACTTTACTTCTTTTAGAGCAGTTCATTGTCAATCACTAAGCCCTTGGCGAAACGTGATGCATTTAAATGTGTCTAGAATGGGTCAATATGTGATCGTCGATATTAAAGCGAATGCTTTTGTTCACCACATGGTGCGTAATATTGTTGGTAGCTTAATAAAAGTGGGAACCGGTGATGAAAACCCTGAATGGATCGCTTGGCTACTTGAACAAAAAGATCGCAACTTAGCAGGGGCAACTGCTAAAGCAGAAGGTTTGTATCTAGTCGATGTTGACTATCCTGAAAGTTTTAATTTACCTAATGTCGCCATTGGCCCGCTATTTTTATCGGCTGACTAACTATATTGGGGGAGGTACTAAGTAACCTCATATAGATTAAGGTGGATTTTTTTCACATTATTATTACACTAGCGTTAATCAGTACTTATATATTGATATCTTTAGTGTATAAAAGCTTGAGCGCTTTAATTTTTATCAAAATAGGATGTTTATTTCAGCAGCTAAATATAGGTACAACCAGTTTTTTATCTACAGTGCGGGTATTATGTGTTTTAATCTCCTCGCATTTATTTCTCAAATTCTCATCCTTTGCATACAGCGAGGGACCTAGCTAAAAGGTCTTCCCATGAGTTGGCTTGAAAAAATTTTTACAACTACAAATATTGTTAATACACGTAAAGCGTCTATTCCTGAAGGTATCTGGACTAAATGTTCTTCTTGTGAGCAAGTATTATATCAAGCGGAAGTAGAACGTAATTTAGAAGTTTGTCCTAAGTGTGACCATCATATGCGTATGAAAGGTCGCCGTCGTTTGGAGACGTTTTTAGATCAAGGTACAACAGTTGAAATCGGCCAAGAATTTGAGCCGAAAGATAAACTGAAGTTTAAAGATTCTAAGCGTTATAAAGACCGTATCACCACTGCTCAAAAATCAAGTGGTGAAACTGAAGCATTAATTGCCATGAAAGGTGAGCTTTTAGGTATGCCTTTGGTTGCTTGTGCGTTTGAATTTTCATTTATGGGCGGTTCAATGGGCTCGGTTGTCGGTGCGCGTTTTGTTCGTGCGGTTGATGAAGCGATTGCAAATAACTGTGGCTTAGTGTGTTTTTCTGCCAGTGGTGGTGCTCGCATGCAAGAAGCATTAATGTCTTTGATGCAAATGGCAAAAACCAGCGCAGCACTTGAGCGTTTATCGCAAAAAGGCTTACCGTTTATTTCGGTAATGACTGATCCAACTTATGGCGGTGTATCGGCAAGTTTAGCAATGCTAGGTGATATTAATATCGGTGAACCAAAAGCTATTATTGGTTTTGCAGGTCGTCGTGTTATCGAGCAAACTGTGCGTGAAAACTTACCTCAAGACTTCCAAACGAGTGAGTTCTTACTCGATCATGGCGCAATTGATATGATTGTTGATCGTCGTGAAATGCGTCAGCGTATCGCAGGTCTTGTTGCTAAGATGACAAATTATCAATCGCCACTTGTAGTTTCGGTTGATGATGAGCCATCTTACGAAGTACCTGTTGTCGATAAGAAATAATCCTCATTAACGTTACTGGTTTATACCCAAGTCACGTCAAGGTGCAATTAAATGGATTGCTGCCAATAGGTTTAGTGCCAAGGCAGCAAATAAATGATACCTTATCTTTACTTAAGTGAAGATGTAATGAGTCATGCGTTTAATGAGTAAACATAATTCTCCAGAAGCCACATCACCTTTGTCGATGTGGCTTCATTATTTAGAAAATATCCACACCAGTGCTATCGATCTTGGCCTAGATCGAGTCAGTAAAGTCGCTCAATCTGCAAATTTAACCAAACCCGCTCCGAAAGTTATCACTGTCGCTGGAACCAATGGAAAAGGGTCGACTTGTGCATTGATGGAAGCGATCTTACTTGATGCAGGTTATCGTGTCGGCGTCTACAATTCTCCTCATCTCATCAATTATAATGAACGTGTACGCATTAACGGCCATGATGTGAGTGATGCTCTCTTAACCCAATCCTTTGATTTTATTGAGCGTAGCCGCAACGATATCAGCTTGAGTTTTTTTGAGTTTGGAACACTTGCCGCTTTGCGAGTTTTTCAAACTGAACAAGTTGATGTTGTCTTGCTTGAAGTGGGGCTAGGTGGTCGATTAGATGCCACTAATGTGGTTGAACATGATGTATCGGTAATCACCAGTTTAGCTATCGATCATGTTGATTGGTTAGGTAGCGATCTTAACGTTATCGGTTTTGAGAAGGCAGGTATCTTCCGTTCTGGCAAACCGGCAATTTGTGGTCAGCCAAAATCACCTCCGACTGTTGCCGCGCATGCTGATGATATTAGTGCAGAGTTTTATCAAGTTGGATTACAGTTTAACTACCAAATTACTGATGAAGCTAGTCAATTATGGCGCTGGCAATCGGGTGGTTTTGATTTAGATGAGCTGCCTATCCCATCTTTACCATTAGCCAATGCAGCGACCGCATTAATGGCGCTGAGTGCATCAGGATTAGAATTAACGGATATCAATGTCGTGAATGGATTAAAGGCTGCCCGTCTTGCTGGTCGCATGCAATTATTGTCTTCGCAGCCAACCGTTTTATTGGATGTTGCGCATAATCCGCATTCGGCGCAGTATTTAGTGGAACAGTTAGCAAAACAATATCCAGGTAAATCAGTGCGAGCAGTCGTGGCGATGCTACACGATAAAGATATTACAAGTACATTGCAGACTTTAGCACCTGTGGTAAAACATTGGTATCCGGCTTCATTGCAAGGCCCTCGTGCCGCAACCGTAGATGAACTCATTGATAATTTAGTTTGCTATGAAGGGCGTTATGAAACGCCTGAAGATGCTTTTATTCAAGCGTATGAACACGTTGCAGAAGATGAAGTATTGCTTGTAGTTGGCTCTTTCCATACGGTAGGGGAAGTTCTTAATTACTGGCAACAAAAAAATGATAAGTAAACAAATAAGAGGAAGTCAAAATGGCGAGTAAATTTCAAAGCCGTTTGATTGGTACCGTGATTCTTGTCGCGATTGGTGTCATTGTTTTGCCTGATGTTTTTGATGGGCAGAAAGAGCATTATAAAGAAGAGTTTGCGGCAATTCCGATTAAACCTACTGATGAGGTAAGTCAGGCTTCAGTGTCGCAAGATGTGAAAAAGCCGGTTGAACTAGATGTTGCTTTGCCGGAAGAGCCCGTGACGGTCACTGTCGATGAAGCACCAAAATCAGAATCAATCAAATCTGTCACCGTACAAGCGGAATCGGAAACTAAATCACAGCCGGAAGTCAAACCACAATCTAAGCCGGTAGTGACCAAACCTGCACCAGTTCGTGAGAAAAACCAATATAAGGATAGCGCATGGATCATCCAATTGGTGGCACTTAAAAACAAAGACAATGCTCAAAAGTTGGTGGTGGATCTGCAAAAGCGTGGATTCCAAGCCCACTTAAAGCCTGACGATCAGCTATCTCGAGTGATTATTGGTCCTGATGTTTCGAAAGAAAAGATGGAGCAACAAATTGATAAGCTGCAAGAAATTACAGGATTAAAAGGTCAATTGCAGACTTTTAAGCCACTTAATCAATAAGAAAACGTTTGCGTCGCGCGTTTTTCTGGTAAAATGCGCGCCAACTTAAGATGTAAATTTTATGATTTGGATAGATTTTGTCATTTTAGGGGTGATCGGCTTTTCCGCTTTGATCAGCTTAGTTCGTGGTTTTGTTAAAGAAGCGCTGTCTTTAGTAATTTGGTGTGGCGCATTTTATATCGCCACGCATTATTATCTGAAGCTTGCTGCGTACTTTACCAATATTGATAATGATATGGTTCGAAATGGAGCCGCTCTAGGGGCTTTATTTGTTGCGACACTGATTGTCGGAGCTGTAGTGAACTATGTTATTAGCCAACTTGTGGTGAAAACCGGGTTATCTGGTACCGATAGGGTATTAGGTGTGGTTTTTGGGGCACTACGTGGCGTATTGATCATTGCGGTCGTGTTATTTTTTATGGATGCGTTTACCGCGTTTCCAAATTCAGAGTGGTGGAAATCGTCGCAGTTGATCCCGCAATTTAGTCGAATCATTGCCCCGTTTTTTGATCACTTAAAACAGACTTCAAGTTTTTTATCTGGCGCGCCTTTGTAACTGAACTGGAGGCGCCAGTTCTCCACCAACCGAGGGTTAAGACATGTGTGGTATTGTTGGAATCGTAGGTGTAACGCCTGTCAATCAATCGATTTATGATGCTTTAACGGTATTGCAGCATCGTGGCCAAGATGCTGCAGGTATTATTACCATAGATAGCAATCGTTTTCGTCTGCGTAAAGCCAATGGTTTAGTGAAGGATGTGTTTGAAATTAAACACATGAAACGACTACAAGGTAATGTTGGTATCGGCCATGTTCGTTACCCAACAGCAGGCAGTTCTAGTGCTTCAGAGGCTCAGCCATTTTATGTAAACTCACCTTATGGGATTACTTTAGCGCACAACGGTAATTTGACTAATGCGCACGATATTCGCCAATGGTTGTTTGAACAAGGTCGTCGTCATATTAACACCACCTCTGATTCTGAAGTATTACTCAACATTCTTGCCCAAGAAATTGACCTTTCTGAAAACTACCCACTGACTCAAGCTGATGTGTTTGGCGCTATAAAAAAAGTGCATAAGATAGTTAAAGGTGCCTATGCAGTTTCCGCGATGATTATTGGCCATGGTATGGTGGCATTCCGCGATCCGAACGGTATTCGTCCATTATGTTTAGGTAAGCGTGAAGTCGAAGGTCGTACGGAATATATGGTGGCATCGGAATCAGTCGCTTTGGATGCGGTTGGTTTTGATTTTGTACGTGATGTTGCTCCTGGTGAAGCGATTTATGCCACTTTTGATGGGCAGTTATTCAGTGAACAATGTGCAGAACAGCCAAAGTTGAACCCATGTATTTTTGAGTTTGTGTATTTTGCTCGCCCAGATTCATTTATCGATAAAATTTCGGTTTACAGTGCGCGTGTTGAAATGGGTAAAAAGCTGGGTGAAAAAATTAAGCGTGAATGGGATGATCTTGATATCGATGTTGTGATCCCAATTCCTGAAACCTCATGTGATATCGCCTTAGAAATTGCTCAGTTGATTGATAAGCCATATCGTCAAGGGTTTGTGAAAAACCGTTACGTTGGTCGTACTTTTATCATGCCAGGCCAACAACAACGTAAGAAATCAGTGCGTCGTAAACTGAATGCGATTCGTTCCGAATTTAAAGGTAAGAATGTACTGCTTGTTGATGATTCAATTGTTCGTGGTACGACTTCTGAACAAATCATCGAAATGGCTCGAGACTCTGGTGCTAAAAATGTTTATATGGTATCGGCAGCCCCTGAAGTTCGATTCCCTAATGTTTATGGTATTGACATGCCAAGCGCCAATGAGTTAATTGCGCATGGTCGTGAAACCGATGAAATTTGTAATATGATTGGCGCTGATGCTTTGATGTTCCAAGATCTTGAAGATTTAGTTGTTGCAGTTGGCCTAGGTAATCCTAGCATTACTGAGTTTGAGACATCGGTGTTTAGTGGCCAGTATGTGACAGGTGATATTGACCAAGCATACTTAGATCATATCGATTCATTACGTAATGATGATGCGAAATTAGATCGTGATATGCAAGTTGATTTAGCTAACTTAGAAATGCATAACGAAGGCGCATAAGCTTTCATTTGCTGCTGATATTAAAAAGCCAGAGTTTTAGCGAACTCTGGCTTTTTAGGATTAGTGTTATGAGTTGCAGATAATGCGGAGTTAAAGCACGTCATGTTGCGCGATAAAGTCAATTAATAAACGGACTTTTTCAGGCTGATGATTTTTGTGATTATAAAGCATGTAGATATCGCGAGAATTTGCACTCCAATCATCAAGTACACGTACTAAACGACCTTCACGTAAATAAGCTTCAATCATCACATCCGGCATTAAACTGATACCTAAGCCATGAGTACAAGCTTTACGTACGACATTTAACTCACTTGCCTCTAAGCGGCCTTTCTCATTGATGGTGACCGTTTCACCTTGTGAATTGGTCAATTGCCACTTCACCAGTGGTAGTCCTTTTAACAAAGCATGGTGGCGTAAATCATCAGCATGATGTAGATCGCCACAGTCTGCCAAGTATTTAGGGCTGGCGACGAGTACATCTTTAACTTCATTGATTTTTCGAGCAATTAAGGTTGAATCACGCTGAGGGCCAACGCGAAAAATGACATCCCATTCAGTTGGATCAAGTCGATCAGCATAGTTGGTCATTAACAATTCTATGCGAATGTCTGGGTACTTGGCCATGAACTCATTAATCATTGGCATGATAATGCGTTTGGCGGTATTGGTTGGTGCTGAAATACGTAGTTTACCTGATGCGCCTCGGCATTCATCAGAAATGGTCTCTGTGGTTTCAGTTAAGTGTTTCAGCAATGGAGAACATTCATCGTAAAATCTTTGTCCAGCTTCGGTTAAAGAGAGCTTACGAGCATTACGGTTAAGCAGGCGTAAATTTAATCCTTCTTCCAAAGCTTGGATACGACGAGTAATGGTTGCCACAGGTATAGCTGTTTTACGGGAAGTAGCAGTATAACTGCCATTATCCACAACCAGTCGGAATAAATTCAAATCATCAAGTTTCATTGTACGAGCACTTATTTATACTACGAGTAGAGGGTAGTGTAGCGGAACATTAAGTAAGATGGTTGTTTAACATCAAACATTATTGTTATTTGATATCACCATAACTTGTATTCATATCAATTTCAGTAAATTTATCTTCTTTTTTGGTTATATATTGATGGCTTGTAATTGTTTTTAAAAAGAATATATCTGAGTCATCGAAATCTTGTGAAAGTGGACCCGGGCATGGCGTTTTGAGATCAAGGCATAATATTCATTACAGTAATTTGAATTTAAAACTTTTAATAACTACCTTTTATATGGTTTTATGATATTCCCAAGTAGTTTTCACCTTGAAGTAGCTTGGGTATAAGTTACGTTGAATTATTGCACTGAGTCGTATTAAGAGGTTCCCAATATGCATAAATCTGTTTCTCAAGTGCAGAACGTAAAAATGGCACTAGATAGTGCAAAACAAACAATTATGTTGGTGGATGATGATCCTATTTTTCGCAGCATGATTGCCTCATATCTCAAAAAACTGAACTTTGAAGTCACCGAAGCGGAAGACGGGCTTGATGCACTCAGACTATTACGTCATCAAGTGCCTGATCTGATGATTTGCGACTTAAACATGCCGATCATGAGCGGTATTGAGCTGGTTGAAGAGGTCAGTTGGCAGTTTCCTATGTTGCCAATGATTGTGGTATCTGCCACAGAGGATATGAGAGATGTCGCACGTGTACTACGCTTTGGTATTAAAGACTTTCTTACCAAACCGATTACCCATTTAGACCACTTTACTTGTGCTATCAAAAGTACCTTGGAAGAGTCGCAAGCGAACCCAAGTGTTGTGCGTGATTTTTCTAGTCAATGGTTTCAGCTTGATCACTCAGGGCAAGTTGATGAAGAGAAGGAATTATATTGGCACTTAAACCACCTTAAAGATAACGTCGTTACTTCACGAGATTTACTACACGCCCTACAACCTGAGCGAGATACTCAGCAAGGGGGCTGGAAATGCAGTTACCATGTTTTACAACCATCAGAAATGATGCCACTGGTATTCGATTATGCCTGGTTGATGGATGGCCGCTTTGCTTTTTATCTTGTCGATTCATCGGATGGAAGCGAGAACGGAGTCGGAACCGCCTTGTTGATTCGAGCTTTGTTTAATGATTTTTTAAGGACCCGTAGGCGTTGTCACTCTGATTTAAAAGACTTAGCTGATACAGTAGAAAAAGGCATTAGTTGCACAAAATGTTCAGAGCCGATTAATGCATTATTTGGTATTGCCGATATGGTAGAAGGGACGATCTCTATTTTACCGGCGGGCCTGAAAAGCAATTGGTTGTTTGATCGCTCGACTCAAGCTCACTCAACTCAAGCCATTGAGAAGGGCATTAAGCTAGGTGAAGGTTGTACTAAAAACTTTGTAACCAGTCATCTACCTATGAAGAAAGGTGGTGAGTTGGTATTAAGTGAACTCGGGGTGCGTAGTTTTAAATTAACGATTAAAAATGTGACGCAATAAAGTACCGCGCTTTGATGTAAATTCTGTGAGCTACCTGACAGCTTCGTAATAACCTTTGGTTTTGTCGGTTTTTGTTTGTCCGACTTTCTCCTATATTATGCCCTCAATTTCATACGAGGGACCGAAAATGGCAGATGAAAACTTTAACGAACCATTCAATCTATTTTACCTTTTAGGTGTGATTGTTGCTTTACTTTTACCTACTCTTCCTGCAACACTTACATGGATTAATCTTTTAAGCCAAAATTAGCGCTTAACCGTCTGTTGTAAGGAACCCAAACCATCATCCGTAAAATGTTACTCAATGCCGTTGGTGGTTTATCTCTGGTACTCGGTGTGCTTGGGATCTTTCTCCCTTTACTTCCAACCACTCCATTTCTTTTACTGGCGAGCGCATGCTTTATGCGTAGTAATGAGAAATTTCATCACTGGATCCATCACCATCCGCATTTAGGTCCTATCATTGATAACTGGAATCAGCATCGAGCAGTGAGTGCTGCTATGAAAAAAAGAGGCTATGTATTACTGGTAATTAGTTTTACTTTCTCTTTTGTAATGATGCCTCAGTGGTGGCTCAAGCTAGGATTGGTATTTGGCTTCGCGATATTGTTTTTCTGCTTCCATCGTTTACCGATTCATGAACTGACTTCAAATGTTGCCGATTCTAGTGAAAATCACTAACATACTTGCCATATCCAGCAACGACTTTTTCCGCTGAAGTTATATTAATAATTACCCCAAGCTTTAGTGATGTTATTATCAAGCTAAAGTTTGCCTAAGATAAGAATTCTATAATGACTATTGATACTCAAGCGCTTATTCAAGCGAGCATTAAAACCATTCCTGACTACCCTAAAAAAGGGATTTTGTTTCGTGACGTGACAAGTTTGATGGAAGATCCGCAAGCTTATCAAGCAACGATTCAACTGCTGGTTGAAAAATATCAATCGATGGGTTTTACCAAAGTTGTTGGTACGGAGGCTCGTGGGTTTTTATTTGGTGCTCCGCTAGCGTTGGAATTGGGTCTTGGTTTTGTACCGGTTCGCAAGCCAGGTAAATTGCCTCGTGAAACCGTTTCTCAATCTTATGAATTAGAGTATGGGACGGATGTTCTTGAAATTCATACCGATGCAATTAAAGCTGGCGATAAAGTATTAGTGGTTGATGATTTGCTTGCAACGGGTGGCACTATTGAGGCGACTGTTAAGCTGATCCGTCAATTAGGTGGCGAAGTGACCGATGCGGCTTTTGTGATTAATTTGCCTGAAATCGGCGGTGAAAAAAAACTGAAAGCACTAAACTTAAATGTGTATAGCATTTGTGAGTTTGCAGGCCATTAAAATCTGTGTGGCTAGTATCTCTATAATTAATAGAGCCCCATTATTCAACAGTCGGAATGATTGAACCGGAAGATTTGATGAGTTATTTAGCGTTAGCAAGAAAATGGCGACCAACGAAGTTTGAAAATGTGGTTGGCCAAAGTCATGTAATTACCGCTTTAGAGAATGCTTTAAAGCAGAACCGATTGCATCACGCCTATTTATTCAGCGGAACTCGTGGTGTGGGTAAAACATCGATCGGCCGACTGTTTGCCAAAGGGCTGAATTGTGAAACCGGTATCACCGATAACCCATGTGGTGTGTGTGATAGCTGTATTGAAATCGATCAAGGTCGCTATGTAGACCTATTGGAAATTGATGCAGCATCTCGCACTAAGGTAGAAGATACCCGTGAGTTGCTAGATAACGTTCAATACAAACCAGCACGTGGACGCTTCAAAGTGTACCTGATAGATGAGGTACACATGTTATCTCGTCATAGCTTCAATGCATTATTAAAAACGCTGGAGGAGCCACCAGAGTACGTTAAGTTTTTATTAGCTACGACTGATCCTCAAAAACTGCCAGTGACGATTCTTTCGCGTTGTTTGCAATTTCATCTAAAACCGATTAGCTCAGATCAAATTCATGAGCAATTAGATTTTGTGCTTGGTGAAGAAAGCATCACCTCAGAGCCTAGAGCATTAAGTTTGATTGCTCATGCGGCAGATGGAAGTATGCGTGATGCGTTAAGTTTGTCTGATCAAGCAATTGCTTTGGGTAATGGTCATATTGATAGTGCGACTGTTTCTAATATGCTAGGCACGTTAGATACTGAACAAGCGATCTATTTACTTGAAGCAATCAGTAGTAAGCAACCGAAAACTGCGATGAACTGCCTTGAGCAATTGGCAGAAAATGGTATTGATTGGGATGGTTTGTTCAAAGAGTTAAGTAGCCAGTTACACCGTATTGCTATGTACCAAGTGCTACCAGCAAGTTTAAATAAAGATCAACCGGATGCGGAAAGAGTTGAACTATTAAGCCAATCTTTAACGCCTCAAGATGTACAGCTTTACTACCAGATGACTTTGAAAGGTCGTCAAGATTTGCCGTTGTCTCCGAGCGAGAAAATGGCGGCAGAAATGCTAGTGTTGAGAATGCTGGCCTTCAGACCTACGCAAGCGGTATCTGGTAATACGATTGTCGCTCCAGCAGTGCAAACGAAAAGTATTCCGGTGGTTGAATCGGCACCTAGACGTGCGGGTGGTTCACAGCCATCAATGTCTCAACCAGCAGCAGCTCAGCCAGTGCGTAGTCAGCCGACATATTCGCCAACAGCGGCCCCAAGTGTTCCTGTGGAAAATCAGATGGGCAGTAGTGATTACACCGCAGCCAGCCAACAGCCTGCGGCACCCGCTTCACCGTTAACTGGATTGAGGCATCAGTTGCGCAGTAAACGTGAAAATTTACATACGACGCCTGCCGTTGGGAATAATCCAACAAAAAAGACTGAAGCGACGTCTGTTAAACCAGTGAAAACATCGGTACTTGATCGTATTGCAAGTAAGCATACGGCTGCCGCGGTTGAAGCTGTGCAGGGGTCGCCAATATCATCAAATGGTACGCCAATCTCTGGAGCCGCAAAACCAGAAGATGCAAATGAACCGTATCAATGGAAGCCAACTCAACCTCAATTACAGCAGCAAGAAAGCCAAGAGCTAACGCCGACGCAAATTAAGAAAGCGCTAGAGCATATTAAAACGCCAGAGATGGCAGAAAAACTACTGCGTGAAAGTATTGAGCAAAGTGAGTGGGCGGCGATCATCGATCAACTTAATACCGCGAAACTAGTGCAGCAACTCGCATTAAATTCGACCTATAGTAAAAATGAACATGTCATTACCTTAGGCTTGCGTGCTGAACAAGCGCATTTGAATACCCCAAAAGCGCAAGAAGAATTGACGGAAGTGTTATCGCAACATTTTCAGCAAACTTGTGAGTTGGTGATCCAAAACAGTGCTGATGGTATTACGCCGCTTGAACTAAGAGAAAAACTGTATCAAGAGAAGCTCAAGCAAGCATTTGAAAGCCTAGATTCAGATCCTAATATCCAATTTTTGCAAAAGCGTTTCGCAGCAGAAATCGATAAAGACAGCGTGAGGCCGATTTAGTGGCTATACCCAGTGAATTCTGCATCTTGAAGTTACTGGGTATATACCGTGTGCAATTAATTAACAAAATACATTATTAGGTAAAAGAGCGAGTTGATTTTTAATCGGTTCGACCCAATAACCTAATAATATCCACAATCATTCTATTTAGATAACAAGCGAGAATAAGCATGTTTGGTAAAGGCGGAATGGGCAACATGATGAAGCAAGCCCAGCAAATGCAAGAGCGTATGCAAAAGCTTCAAGAAGAAATCGCAAATATGGAAATCACTGGTGAATCTGGTGCTGGCCTTGTAAAAGTGACCATTACTGGTAGCCACAGCGTTCGTCGTGTTGAAATCGATGAAAGCTTGATGGAAGACGATAAAGAAATGCTAGAAGATTTGATTGCAGCTGCATTTAATGATGCTGCTCGTCGTGTCGAAGAAACACAAAAAGAAAAGATGGCTTCAGTGACTGGCGGTATGCAATTACCACCAGGTATGAAAATGCCGTTTTAATTGAACCAGTAGAGAGTCATACATGCGCACAAGCAGTATGCTGGAACAATTAATGGAGGCCTTACGTTGCTTACCTGGGGTTGGCCCCAAGTCGGCTCAGCGTATGGCCTTTCATTTATTGCAGCGTAATAGAAAGGGCGGTTTGCAATTAGCGGAAGCCTTATCTCAAGCAATGACAGAAATCGGTCACTGCGATCAATGTCGAACCTTTACCGAGCAAGATACCTGTCATGTCTGCACCAACCCTAAGCGTCAAGCGAACGGGCAGATCTGTGTAGTAGAAACGCCTGCCGATATTGCTGCCATTGAAGCAACGGGGCAGTATTCAGGTCGTTATTTTGTTTTGATGGGGCACTTATCGCCACTTGATGGCATCGGACCGAGTGATATTGGTTTAGATTTGCTCGATTATCGTTTAAGCATCGGCGATGTTGAAGAAGTGATTCTTGCAACTAACCCGACTGTAGAAGGCGAAGCTACCGCGCATTATATTGCTCAACTATGTAAAGCTCATGGCGTTAATGCCAGCCGCATTGCACATGGTGTGCCTATGGGCGGTGAGTTAGAGTTGGTCGATGGCACTACGTTATCTCATTCACTACTTGGCCGACAAAAGTTATAGATTAAATATAATACTTAAATTCGAAGCTTGATTTTAATGTTGGCGATATCAATATTTTTCGAGTTTCGAGTTTCGAGTTTCGAGTTTCGAGTTGTACCTAAGTTATCTTTTCTAGATCTGAAATAATAAATAAGGCTTCTTGATCAGTTTTACCACAAATAGCTTTTTCCGCTTTAAATGCATGACACACCTTTGGTCTTTCAGGTTTACCAAACAGTTTGCATAAATTATCTTCATTTAATTGAATACATCGAACACCAGCAGGCTTACCTTTCGGCATCCCAGGGATAGGTGATGATATGCTAGGTGCAATGCAGCAAGCACCACATCCAAGACGACACTCCATAAAACATATCTCTGCAGTTCAAAAATTGGTCGCAGATAATAGCAAAATACCCATACAGAAAATAGCATAACTTGAATTCTGCCGATGATCGGCGTATAAAACGCAGCCTAGATCCTATACAAGTTTAAGCAGGCATATTATGACAGATCCATTTTGGCAAACTAAGTCACTACAACAAATGAGTGAGCAAGAGTGGGAATCACTATGTGATGGTTGCGGTAAGTGTTGCTTGCATAAGTTGATGGATGAAGACAGTGATGAAGTATACTACACCAACGTTGCTTGTAGCTGGCTCAATAGCAAAACTTGCGGCTGTAAAGATTACCCAAATCGTTTTGAGTCTGGTGAAGAGTGTTTGAAGTTGACTCGTGACAAAATAGATGAATTTAATTGGTTACCAGAAACCTGTTCATATCGCTTACTTGCAGAAAATAAACCTCTGCCTGAGTGGCATCCGCTTATTACTGGATCGAAATCTGCCATGCATGCAGCAGGTGAAAGTGTACGTAATAAAGTGGTTTATGAAATTGATGTGGTGGACTGGGAGGACCACATTCAAAACTTACCTGATAGACTAAAACCTCATAATTAACTTTCAAAGTTGAGAATGCTGTATATGCTGATTGTATGTACAGCATGAGGTTGAGTATGTCAGATAACGGTACAAATCAGAAAAAGGTCATACGAAAAGAAGTAGAAATTTCGACAATCCCTAATTTCGTTTACGAGAAACCATTGGTATCTATTAATGAGGATGGTGAACCTCAAGTTACATACCGAGCCAATGGCAATAAGATCCTCATCAAAAAACTCCCCTTACTCCATATTGTTGGGTATGACGACAAAGATAACCTAGTCAGCTACAAATCATTAGACATAGTCAATGAGTTCTTATTGTCAAAAGCAATCGATGATGGTGTGCTTGAGCTTGGCACAGATGCACAGGGGCTTGCTCATTACTTCAGTTTTGTATTGGACAAGCAGGCAGAGTGGGATGCCAGATATAATGAAGAGGACTTTGACCCTCTCTATGATAACCCTCGTCCAGAATGGAGTACCTTTCCTCGCAACAAGCAAGAACGGTTAACCTACCAATATCGGGATGGTATAAAGCAGCTCGCTATTGATGAAGTATTGGCTAAAACTACGGCTAGGCAATACATGAGCAGTGTCGTTGGTTTCTATAAACACTGCCTCCGTCAGGGTATCCGCTTTAATAACCCCCCGTTCCAGTTTGAGACAGTGAATATCCATTTCGAGGCGTCTGCATCCAGTATGAAAGCATACCAACGTAAGCAGGTGCACACGACAGATATGCGGATTAAGTTTTCTCAGTCATCTCGCAGTGGCGGTACAAGCCTCAGCAAGCTACGCCGTGACTTAAAACCGTTTACCAGTAATGAATGGAAGATTCTGCAAAACATATTAATGAAGTCCCGCAGGGTGGTTCGTCATGGTGACAACAATAAACTACACTCACTGCCGATTGAGTTTTGCCTGCACCCTATGATTTGCCGTAACACTGGATTGCGCAGAGAAGAAGCCGCGAGCCTTCACTTGGGACAGATAGTGAACCCCGAAACAATGATTCAAGATGGCAGAGAGGTTTTTAAAAAGCCTGTGCTGGATTTGGGCGTAGGTGATAAATACCAATCACTCACAAAGACGGCTGAGCGAAGTGTAGAGAAGAATAAAAGTCGCGTCACCATAATCCCAGCAACATTAATGAAAATTCTTTACGATTACTCGCAATCTGACAGGTATAGAAAGCGTCTTGAGAAGTTTAAAGGTTGGTGTAAAGAGAAGGATGAAGCAGGTAATACGCACCTTTTTGAGGGTGACGATGCTATTAATCCTGAGCTGGAGTATTTGTTTATTACCCAGTCGGGTAAGCCTATGTTTTCCAGACTGCAAGACTTTACAGGTCGCTGGATTGAAATTCGCAACACTGCAAACCTAGCCCAAGGGTTTGACCATCCTATCGTCGGCTCGATACATAATTTACGCTCAACGTTTGCCGTTAATATCTTCCGCCACCTTTTAAGTAAAAAGGATGAGTATGGAATTTTATTAATTACACCTGATGAAGCATTGGATAGGGTGTCAGCGTTGCTTGGTCATGAAGAGAGGGCGACGACGATAGAATACTTGAAAATTGCACAGGATATGCCCTCCGCCGACGAAATTTACGAAGACGTACTTGATTATATTGGTGCTTTTGATGATTTAGAGGGGGCATTATGATTCAGGGACGAAGGCGTACCAGAGTTACTATTGAGAAGATCAGCGCACCTATTATCCCATTTCGTTTTGAAGATATGGTTTTACACAGTGGTAATGGGCATAAAGCTTACACTTATCGTTTGCGTTACCGTAACGTCCCGACAAAAACACAAATAGAGTCTGGAAATGGGGTCTTGGCTAATAGGGACGATATCGTTAGGGATATCCATCAAAGGCTAAACCTCTTACCTAATAACTATTCAAAGCTATCTTACTTTTCTGGGCTTGTGAGTTACTTTCAATATATTGACGACATTGGTTATCACGGTGACCTATTTTGTAATGCAATCATGATTGATTGCATTAAGTACTTCAATAAATTACGCGATAAAGGTGAGTTAGTATCAAGGCCACATAGTATTAAAAATGCCTTATCTGTGTTATTGAGGTTGTGGAATCGAGAGTCTGACCTTAAGACATTGCCCGAAGTTGCAGCGATTCCTCTTGCCAAGAACAAAGCATTTCATATTGAAACAGAGCTGAAACCATTATCCAAACTATTGGTTAAAGCGGCACTGGCCTTTCAGGAAGCGATCGATATAAATGAACTGTTAGATATTCATCCGTTCTTTGATGCAAATAGTTTTGAAGAAAAAGCAAAACATAATAGCTGGTCATTAAGACAAATTGCTGACAAAAAAAACGGCCTCAAAAGTTGTATGAAAGCTACTCATCCGATAATAAAGCGCAGTCTGTTACCACTTGAGCGACTTGATCGGCAGGTCTTTTATAATCACGCATCACGTAATTGGTTTTTCGTGTTCTCAATGCTGACCGGTATGAATACATCAGTGCTCGCTAATGTGCGACATAAGGACGTTGCATTTAAGAGTATTGGTAGTGGAAGGTTTGTTTTTGACGGAGATAAATTCAGGGCTGGTTATAAGGATTTGGATAATAGCGGTGGCTTCAGTCAAAGAACCAAAGAGCTGATTACTCGATGGCTTAACACGTCTAAAGTTATGTTTCAATCATTGGGTATTCTGTATTCAAATGAGCTACCACTTTGCCCTTTCTTTAATTCCAGCGGTGAGGTCTCGACATTCAATGCCCGTGGTTCAAATATTGGATACATCAATAAACAGCTTGAGAAAATAACTGGACTAAAGGTTACTACAAGTCGATTCAGGACCACAAAATCTGATGTACTTATGCGAGTCACAGAAGATATCTTCCTGGTGTCACAGGGGTTAAATAATACCGTCAATGTCGTCGCCAAAAGGTATTCTGGTGGTGTTCAGGCCGATCATGATAACAACCTAAATGCTACGTTTGGTGCGTTAAGCGTGGTTGCTAAGGGAATCAGTATTAGTAAAGCTGTTGAGAATGCCAAGGTGATGCACAGCGATATTCTGTCAGATTACGATTATAAGAAATTGCGTAACCGTGATAGTAAAGAGCAGCCATTAATGACAACGCCTAGTGGCGTCAAATGCGAAGGGGCAAAACCAGAGAAGCTTGTTGCTGAAACTAGGCGTATGAAGCAGTTAGATATTGATTTTTCCAAAGATACAGGTCGCTGCACGGATTTCCTAGCTTGTTTTGATTGTGATAGTCATAAATTGGTCGCGTCCGAAGATGACATCTGGTTAATGCTGTCATTTTTAGAGCAAATTGAAGCTCTCAAAGAGATGGTTGCAAGTAATTCCATACCAAAGGAAGAGTATTTCATGGTGGAAGCTTTGTTGAAAAAAACACTTATCAGGCTGAAGCAAAAAGCACCTAAAAACTATTCTCAGGCAAAACAAAAAGTGGATGACGGAGTTTACCATTCGCTTTACCAAGACAGAGCCAGTGCAAGCCAATTTTTTAAGGGATAGTCTATGTCTGAAAAGCTTATACAGCTTCGCCAAAAACTTGCTGAAAATCCGTATGTGACGTTTGACTCTGAAGGGAAAGGCAAGTCACGTGTCTTTGATGTTGAATGGGATTTTCACTCGCTCAACCAGAACAAAAAAACAATCTCTTTTGTGCAAATTGATGAGAAATACCGACATGACGTTCAATCTTACCTCTATACGCTGATGCAATGGCAAAAGAAGAAATCAAGCTCCGACTCATGTGCAGCGGTTAGTACACTGATAAAGAATAGAGATAAATTAAAAGCCCTCGCAACACGTTGGGGAAAGAGTGAATTCAGTTTGCTTTCGAGCGACCGAGAATGGAAAAAGTGCGCCACAACATTACAAGGCTTTGGCAATATTGAGTCTTGCAAAAGCCTTGCCTCTAGTATTAATGCGCTGAATAAAGCAGGTCTTGTAACGCGTTATGTCCATAAACGAGAGTATATAAAGTGGGTTCAACCTGATGCGGGGCAGGGGCAAGCAATCGCATTTCCAGAAGCTATCTACGCTAATATTTTACAGACTGTTGTTAAGTTTGTGGAAACCTATCACCCATATCGCCATCATATTTCATCTGCTATGGAGAAGTTTTACGCTTATCAGGATGAAATGGTCGATTCTGAGCTCAAAGCACTAGGCGTAAGTGTTCTAAATGAGGATCAAAGGAAGATATTATCTGTGAGGATGTGTCGAGTAACAAACAATTGGCCTGAGCGAAGAGCCATTCCTAATTTTTCATTTTACAGGCGCGGAAATTGGTTAGGTAGATTGCTCAGGATGTGCTTTATCTGTGTGGGTTTGTTTTCAGCCGCCCGAAAGGAAGAGCTGCTTTCCATGAACAAAGATAGTTATGACGACTCAAAGGCTGCTATTCCAAAGGTTACAGGGTTTTCTACAAAGGGAAATAAGGGCGAAAAGAATTATACAGCGTGGAATACCGCCCCTATTGCAAAACTAGCATTGGAATTGGCCTTTGATGCTACACAAGCAGCGAGAGGGTATTCGTTAGAGCAACTGGATGTCGGTTATCAAAGTGGTTTGTTAACCAAAGACCAATATAATGCTAGGAAACAAGACCTTAAAAGTGCCTTCATTTCTTCTGATATTCCTTATGTTACTGAGCTACTCATAAATAAATCATCGCTAAAATTCAAGGTTGATGGAGGTGGTGATGCCTTGAATATGAAAGAGTTCAACATTACTGCAACTTCTGAAGACGTTGACGAGTTCGACCTATTAAATCCTGAACGAGCAGGCAGCTTAAAAGTCGGAGGCGGTTTACCAAGGCTTAGTCCACATGATCTACGGCGGAGTTTTGTGGTCTTTATGGTGAAGAATAGGCTAGGCAACGCACTTACAGCAAAATACCAACTTAAACACCGCAATATTAATATGTCCAACTGGTATGCGAATTATTCTGAACTGGCACGTACCAACCAATTGTTGATGGATACTCAGTTAATGAGTGAGTTTGAGCAAGCCATTGAAAGTTCAGCGGTAGACGCATGGGATGATATATACAATGTATCGGATATCCTAAGCGGTGCAGAAGGCGAGCGAATAGCCAAAAATAAAACAGAGCGGCTAGCACAGGGTGAAGAGATAGTTATGTCCCGAAGTGAATTGTTCGCTTTGGTAAGGTCTGGTGACAAATCCATTGTGTTGCTTCCTACTGGGGGATACTGCACCAACCGTAATTGTGAACGCCTTTGCTCACTGATGGATATTGTTGAAGCACCTTGTGAGCATAAGATTATAACTGATAAAGCGGCCAAAAGGCTTTCAAGAGAGCGGGACAACCTCATTGCTTCATTCAGGGCAATCAATGACATGGGTGATTATGCTAATGAGTTGATTCTGGATGCCAGAAAAAAGAAGATTCAGTCTATTGAACCAACTCTAGTCAAGCACAACATTCGTTTTGTTAACTTCAATGATGAAATTAAGGCGGTGTGGTCATGAAAGTAGAGTATAAGGCAACCTGTAAGGCCGAGGGGTTACTGGTCAATGCATTTCAGCGCCTATTAGATGGTAAGCCAATTCATGTAAAAGCGACAGGCAAGCTCACGTTAAACCGAATAAATAATGAAGCCCAGCTTGGCAATAGCTACGTCCATAAGTTCAAAAAGTTCGTGGCTTACGCTAAACCTGTTATCGATGGATACAACCTTAACCGCGATAAGGCGATGACAACAGGCTTAGATATTGAGTTGGAGGTTCCTTTTTCTGAGCTTGGTAGATTAAAACACGAATTAAAAAAAGCCAATGAGCTTAAGGATAAATACAGGGTAGAACGAAACAATGCAGTTGAAGCCAGAAAATTGTTAGAGGCTGAAAATGCTAGGCTCCGTTTTAGGGTGTTTGACCTTCAACAAGAACTGTTAGATGAAAACGAAGTTGTGACATCAATAAGTTCCTGAATTGATAACTAACTACAACAGACAAAAGCAATCAAATCCATGTACCTGCGACTCATACTGAAACTTTCCATAGTTCTATATCGAAACTCTCTTTCGATTCACACAACAGGTTGATGTTAGTTGAGTTTCATAATGAATGGCAGCAACATAGGCAGAAATCAAACACGGAGATATTCCATCTATAGAGTGTTATGTGATTAATGGAGTTACGGAGATTTAATTCAGTATGAGTAATGAAGTATCAGTTGCTGAAATCGTTGTAGGCGAAGCAAAGGTCAGTTTTGAAATCCCAACTAGTTTGTACAAAATAATTTCAGAGCATGCAAAGTCAAATGACTTAAAGTTGTACAGTTATAATGCCGAACAAATTATCGACATACTAAGAAGTTTCGTTCCAGAAGATAAAAAGCCACCGACACATCGGCAAGAGTCTTATGCTAAGTCAATTGCTAAAGCATTAAATATCGAACTGTCAGATGAAGTACTGAGTTCTAGTGAATCCTGTAGTGAATTTCTTGATACTTACTCTGAAAAATACCAAGAACTAAGAGCAAAAATTGCGAAATTTCGCTCAAGGAATAAGACTCTAATTTCTACTGCAAATCGAGTTGGACGCTGGTACTCAGCTAAACTATTGCTTGAACAAGGAACGCCGATAGAAGAGGTTGCTGAGCAGTTTGGAGTTAAACCGTTAACAATAGAAAAATATATCATCCAATTCAACGAGTGGTTCTGCGTGGCTAGTTCGGATGGGACATATGACATAGTTCAGCGCTTAATTAAAAGACAAAGTGCTGGTGAGGATATTTATTCCTTATACGGCGATAATCTTGAGTCGAATGTCTAACTAAAAGGTGTCAATCAAGCCGGTGGCTATTCTGTCGCTACATCGCACATTACCCAATAGGATTGAATAACTAATAAAATGGAATATAAACAATTTAAAAGCCCATTGTTTGATGCAACAGCGAGTTGGAACGGCTTTTCTTATCAAGGAAAGGTGGGACTTTATGTATGTTTAAAGCTTATTTCTAATGCTTTGACTCGAAATGAAAATATTGATGAATTTTGCAGTAAATATAGTATCGAATTCGAATGGTTAGAAGATTTTTCTATACTAAAAAATAATCAGTACCAAAGTCATCATCAAGTTAAACATTATAATGATAGTAAATTTAGTACTTATATAGACGCTATTGTTACCATTCTGTCAAGACAACAAGGACGTATATCTGAAAATGACTTATTTAATTATGTTTCTCATTTCTCTCAGGGTATCAATGAAATAATTGATAAAAAAGAATACATTGATGAATTAATCAGTAAATTGCTTAAATATGAAGTTATCGATAAAAGAAGATTTATACTGAAAAATGAAGTTTCAAAATTAGATGGTTACAATTGTGATGTGGTAGTCGCGGTAAATAATTATTTAAATGATTTTTTAAAGATAAAAGGTCAATACTTAAATGGAACTATTTATGTACACACATCAAAAAATATAATTGCTCCTAATCAAGACTTGTCAGAATATGTAGACATAAAAAAATCGAAAGTAGATATAGATAATTTTTCAAAAAGAACGCTTAAAAATAAAAATGTTGTATGCTCATTTGACAATAACCCTGACTACGATCTAGCTCTTGATGATGAAGAACTGAATAATGAGTTAAGGCGCTTGTCTAAATTTATTTTGAATCATCAAAATCCAAACCTAAATATCACTCAAGATCTCTTAACTATTTATGTAGCTGCAATAAAAGATAAAATTGATAAATATGTTGCAGAGAGGCACGAAGACCTAAAAAATGATGTAACGGTAAGGTTAAGTGAAAAAGTAAAACGAAAATTATCTTTTACTAATATTTTAACATACCTAAGAATGGAGGTGATTGATGAATCTAAAAATGACTACTGGGAACTAATTTGTCGTCAAAACTTTGAAAATGCTTATCAAAGGCAAATTTATTCATTAGGTAAGGAAGACTTAGCTGAACGCAATAACCTCAGTAGACACTATATATCGACTTATAATAAATATATAAAACAAGGAAAGTTAGCATTTCTTTTAAGAGCATTAAAACCTCACCTATCTATTTGCACCAATAAAAGTAACTACTATCATCAGCATATTGCCAATGAAAATGATATTAGTACGGCTTTTTTAAGTTTTCTTGAAAATTTACATATAGAACACAATGACTGTTTCTTGTTCCCGCAAAATGGTAAGAACTTTCGGGCAAGTACTATCAGCGTCAATCATTCAAACAAACGTCTATCAGAACAAGCTATTACAACTCTCAAATTAGATTTCAAAGACCATTTGATTTATTTAAATAAAGATACTGATTTTATTGTTATCGATTCACCTAGTAACTTGGAGTTTTCAGGTCGTCTAGAAAAATTCGTAGAAGTACCTAACGTATTAGACTATGAAGTTACAGGTAAACCACATATAACCTTACCTAAAGATATCACTTTTGTTCATTATGAATTAGCACAGGAAAAATTAAATGAATAAGGATTTTCTTAAAATAATGTCTAAATTATTACAAGAACTAGAATTACATGCGGGTATGTTAAGTTTAGATGAAGATAGTATTACAACATTAAAATCACAAAATTTAATCTTAGTAAGAAGAGGTAATGTAGGAGACTATTTTTTAATCGCAGAGATCCAGGAGTCTGAATTAAATTCTGTAAATCGTGATCTGCAAACTAGTTTAATGTTGCGACTAAATAGCTTGAACTCTGATACGGATATTAATAATTTACAACCGTTAAGTGGTGTGTTGAATTTAAATATAGACAATAATTACGAGAAAAATACAACTTTATTGTTATTTGTTCAGCAAGAGAATAATGTTGATAAGTTGGTGTCAAAAATAACTGAAGTAGAAGAAGATGAATACTTTTTTAAAAAACAAGTAGTACTGCTCTCTGCTGAATTTCTAAGTAAGTTGGGCAGTGAAGTATCCAAGTCAACGGATTTTGAGGTAATAAAATATTTGCAAGATCTCATGAATAATACTATTAAGTTTAAACAGTTCATGGAAAAGCCAAACGCTGACACTTATTACTCAGGATGCGCCCAGCTGTTTGAGAAATTGCCATTTTTGCACATGATTGTAGAAAGCTCTGAGTCTAATTCTTTACAGAATATGATTGACAGTGAAATCGCTGAAAATTCAGAAATATACGGTATTACAAGTAATCCAGATGCAGAGGACGATAGTACTCTCACGATCTTATATAAAAATCTCAAGGACATTAGCGAAGCCGCGTTGAAATATGCTTCAAAAGCAGAACATGATAATGTCGAATTAGAAGCAGAGGCACTGCTAACTGAAATACAAGGAAATAAAATTAATGAATGATTTTAGAATCGGTCGCTTGCTCGTTAAGAATTTTAAATCCTATACGAAAGAATTCTTCCTTGATTTTTCAAATAAAGATTTAATTATTCTAGATGGTCCTAATGGGTTCGGGAAAACAACAATATTCGATGCTATCGAAGTAGCACTGACTGGCACCGTCAGTAGATTTAAAGATTCCAAAATTCTTGATAAGAAAACAAAAAATAAGAATATGTTGATATCATCGAATGGGGTCGATGGTGCTTCCGCTTTCATAGTTTTAGAATTAATCGATGATAATAATTCATTGATTATCGGGGCTTGTATAGAAGCTAAAAAGGGAAGAAACAATGAATGGTCTGATCATATTTCTCGCGGAATCCTAAAATCTTGGCCGGATAATGTGGATTATATATATTCTGAAATAGAACAGGGAAATGATGATATAGTTGAACTGTTGAAGGAAGCATTGAGTTTTAAAGAAATAAATAAAATGTTTACCGTTTCCAATTACATTCAACAAGAAGAATCTTTACATTTTCTTAAGCTCGATGAAAAATCTAGATTTAAACAGATAGATCACTTGTTTGGTATCAACGAGGAAAAAAAATCGTTAAATAAATTAGATGGATTAAGAAATGTAGTTTCATCTAAAATAAAAGAATTGGAAGATGAGAAAATAAGTAAAAATGCAGAAATCAAAGATCTTATAACTGATGAGGGTGTATATGCTGAGATTAGATTATCTGGAAATTCGATAAAGCAGATAGATAAAAAAACAATAACAATTGAAGAAATAAAAAAATATAAAGCCGCACTTGAGGAATGCAAGAAGATATTATCTGATGATGGAAGAAATAATTGGAAGCTTATTAAACAAAGATATGAAATCAAATCATGGCTAAAGGATGAGAATAAAAATTTAATAAAAAATTTGCTTCTTTTTAGTAAAACCTCAGACTTTTCCTATGTTGAATCACTAAGCAAGCATATCCTCTGGGTTAACAGTACCATCAATAAAAACGATGATTACAGTGAATTGAAAGATTTGGATGTATCTGAAGAAATCAATATTACAGAGGATTTGTTACAAAAAATAAAAAAATATTTCAAAGTTCTATATGAAGTAAATGAAGTTTCTATCAGTAATTATAACGTTCTTATCAATGCACAAAGTACAACTGAACAACTTTTAACCAGTATAACCAATTCAAGTGAAATGCTGATGAAAAAGTTAAATAAATATTGCGGAGAAGAAGAAGATATTATTGAGAATTCGAATCACAGAGAAGAGGTCAATTGTCCATTATGTGGACAATCATATGATGATTTAATCGAACTTAATAAAGCATATATAGAGCAAAAAGCTGCTTTTGAGACGTTAAAAACAGATACAGGTAAAAATGTACAACTGGCTTATGACAAAGTTATAGATGAGTTGATTTCACCTGTGATACAACGAAGTAAAAAGCGATTTGATAAATATAGTCATTTTAATGATGACTACAAAAAAATATTGAGAGCACGCCAGCTTAGTAAAGATAGTTTTGATGAAATGCTAGAAACTAAAACTTGGTTCGATGATAACCTACCGAAATATAGTGAATATGCCTGTCCTAGCTTATTTTGTGTAGATTACTTTGTTGATAAGAAATATACGGAAATTAAAGTTCTTTTGGAACATTTAGATAACGAGATTTCAGTTAAAGTAGATGACGAATTCGAGAAGATTAAAACCAAATTGGATGTGATTGGTATAAATGCGAATGTAGAAGTTGCTGATTGGCCTTTTTCATTAGAAAATGTTACGAATGACATTCAATACATGGAAAATCAAATTAAACTATTAAATAATGAAAAATACAAAAATTT
This sequence comes from Vibrio sp. E150_018, assembly GCF_053544035.1. NCBI lineage: Bacteria > Pseudomonadati > Pseudomonadota > Gammaproteobacteria > Vibrionales > Vibrionaceae > Vibrio > Vibrio sp. E150_018. The sequence continues at coordinate 26,143 of NZ_JBHGNY010000021.1, forward strand.
AAAGAACGAAATAACGGGATATGAGACCGATTTAATCAATTATGGAAATATATTAAATGCATTAAATCATGGGTTTGATATATATAAGAAGAATATATCTCGCTATGAAAAGGAGATAGCTAAAAAAATACAAATACCCTTTTATAATATTAGCAGTAAGATCTTGCAAACAAGGCTTGAATCAGGTAAGCCAGCCAGTGGTGTTATTTTGGAAACACCTGATAAGCTGAGCAATAATGGGTATTATCGCTTTTGTTCAAGTATGGGAGCTGAACATGACGCTTGGAGTACAATGAGTTCTGGTCAATTAGCGGGAGTCATTATTGCTTTTATGCTTGCGATGAATAAAGTGTTTCCTACAGGGTTAAAAACGTTATTAATCGATGACCCAATTCAAAGTATGGATGACATCAATATGGCATCATTTATTCAATTGTTGAGGGAAGAGTTTAAGGGCTATCAAATTATAATGTCTACTCACGAAAGTAGAATTGCAAATTATGTATCTTATAAATATCAAACATCTGGCTTAAGCCCTTTGGCGATCAATTTAAAAAATGAGAAGAGAAATAGGGAGTTAATTTAATAGTGATTGGCTAGAAGAGTCTACGGCTTCCTTAGCCAACTCGCGTAGGTTAGTTCATATGAAGAGAAGATCAACTGCGTAATATCATATCGCAAAACGTCGGATTCGCTTCGTTTATCACTACCTAACATATAGAAAAAATTGAGCTTCGTTAAGAGCAGATCAGCTTAACTTAACACTAGATAGCACAAGTATAAAATTTATGTGTACGTTTCTTCTTGCACAGATCTGTTCTTCGTCCTTGAATTACTTTTGTTTACAAATGCATTCTAGGTATTGGATGATTGCGTGCATACGATGTAAAAGAGTATCCGAAGGAAGGTTTTGTTGTTGGTGTGACTGATTGCCAAAAGTCTGAGTTTGCCTTGTTTAGTCTGTAGTAATAGTTGAGAATTTCGGAGTGATTTTCTCAAGTGTTGGTTAGATAGAGTGCTTTTTGTTGGGAAAACCATGAACCCATTGGTATTGCTGGTCTCTCTCATGATCCATAAAAACAAAAATTAATTATTGGATATTTTGAACCATCCCAACCGTAAATAAATGGATCAATTAATTGCATTCATAGCGTTTTTTTCTCTTAGATAACTCTTTATAAGCGGCGAATTGATTAGATTGTTGAACGTAACGTTTTGGAAGTGTGGTCACTTGCAATAAATAGTCATTGCCATTTGGGATTAACTCAAAGACAGGGGTGATAATGATGACCTTTAAACTTGAGTTGAGTTGCTTGATTTGAGTCGCTATACCTAGTCCATTTTCAGTATGAAATTTTCCTGCAATATGCACAATTTTTGTATCGGGGTGCTGAGATATATAATCTACAATACTCTCGGCCATGGTTGCATCCCAAGTTAGTTGAGACGCATATAAATTTTCATGTTTATTGGGCTGACCATGGTGCATGGATGCCATAAACTTTTGCTTATATTCTGAATCACGCGTATCTAAATTTTTAGCCACATATTGTCGCTGATCTGGCTCTAACCTCCCTAAATAATCTAAACCTTCTTTTGCGATACATTGAACTATGGGTTTTGGTGCATTGGCAGCAATAACATCCAACCGGTTTGTTTTTGCGATTTCAACCAATGGGCGATAATCACTTTCATAATTCGGCCAAGCTTTTGCTTGTTGTATGAGGGTTTGTTCACCAATTTGGTCGGTTAAGTACTTATTGAGAATCGGCTGGGCATCACGACTAAATTGCTCCATAGAAAGAGCTATACGTGTTTGCTTTTGAAGAAGGGTATGTAAAAAATCTGCCTGAAAGTGATGTACACCAGAATGAGTATGTCATTCACCGATTAAAATTACGTCAGCATTAGTGAACTCTTGTTGCCATTCAGACAAAGGTAGAGGAGAGAGAGTTGCATTGTATAACTGATAATCATAAAAGTGGGAAATAGGCTTTGTATTAGAGGTCATACTGCAACCACTTAATAACAATATAATGATAATGAATTTAAAATGAAGGAATGGTGAATGCTGGATCATAAATTGCCTATATCTAGTACTATTTTTGCCAATAATACCAGATAAATACAAATGAGAACTGTTTTTATTTGGTTTTTTTAATGGATTCTCTCAAAACTTGGATCATCACAATCTAGTCTTTTACTATTTTTTTCTGATAAATTTGTTAATAAAAGTATTAGAAAAGTATTAAAAGGCACGTAAAATAGAGACTTCAATTAGGAAGTCTCAAATGAAAAAATGGCCATTAATAGCGTGTGTGTTGTTTTCGTCGGTATTGTTTACTAATGGAGTTTCCGCAACCCAGAACACGCAAATAGATTCGTTTTCAAAAGCAAAACGATTGCTGATGAAAAATGTTTATAACAAGACAGAGATGCGTAAAACAGTCTACTGTGACGCTAAATTTGATGAAAAAAAGCAAGTAACACTGCCTCAAGGATTTAATGACTCCTTGTATACTTCACGCTCTAAGCGAGTTGAATTCGAACATATCGTACCTGCTGAAAACTTTGGCCGTGCATTTAAAGAGTGGCGAGAAGGGGATGGACAATGCGTGAGTAGCAAAGGTAAGTCGTATAAAGGCCGTAAATGTGCAGAAAAAGTAAACCATGAATATCGATTAATGCAGGCTGATGGCTATAACCTATTTGCCGCAATCGGCAGTGTTAACGCATACCGTTCTAATTATAATTTTCAGATGATGTCTGGCACCCAAAGTGATTTTGGATCGTGCGATTTTCATGTTGAAGATAGAAAAGCTCAACCACCACAACAAGCACGTGGTTTAATCGCTCGTACTTATTTATATTTTGATATGACTTACTCACAGTTTCGTTTAAGTAAGCAACAAAAGCAGCTATTTACCGCTTGGGATAAGCAATATCCGGTGAGTGTGTTTGAATGTCAGAAAGCGAAAATAGTAAAAAGTTATCAGCACAACAGTAACCCTATATTAGAAGAGCGTTGTGCTGCTTTGTAGGCCTAAACGTTATTGATATTAGTCATCTTTTTTGCGATAAACTCGTAAAATAAAATCTGCCTCACAATCAAACTGTGGGGCATTTTGTAATTGTACTTTTATTTCTTCTGAAGCCTTCCAAGCAAACGGCGTCATCTGGAGTAAATCTTCCGCTTCACTACCTATCATTGTCATTTCATAATGCAGCTTTTGTTCTTCTAGTAGCGCAAAGCCTGCAATATTCTCTGGTGACTCATCATGTAATCTTACGTCTTGATAAACCAGTTCTCGCAACTGATATAAATGGCGAGCAGCAGGGGTAACCGTAATAACTAGCCCATGCTCTGTAGTCGTTCGTTGCAGTTCTTGATGATCACATGGCGCGTAGATACGTAAAATGGCATCGAGTGAGTGATCTGCAAAGGGTAATCGATGGCTAGAGGCAACACAAAATTGCATCGTTTGATGGTTGTAGCGTTTTGCTGCGTAGCGAATGGCAACTTTAGAAATATCTAATCCATAACAAGTAGTTGCTGAGTTTTGTTTCTGAAGTTGTTGTGCTATGTAGTGAGTGTAATAACCTTCGCCGCAACCTATGTCTAGTAATTGGTGAGAAGTTTTGACTAGGTGCTTTTGGCACAATTTAGCTACTGCTTCACGCATCGGGTGGTATTGCTCAGATGCTAAAAAGCGACGTCTAGCTTGCATCATTTCTGCATTATCACCCGGCTGCTTAGAGCGTTTATGCTGTACCGGCATTAGATTAACGTAACCTTCTTTCGCACGATCAAACTGATGATTATGAGTGCAAGTAAACCCATTTTGAGTAGCGTTTAAAGTGTGATGGCAAAGAGGGCATTGATAGGTCATACAGGGTCATTCTTGTTAGTCATTTGAATGTGGAGTATGGCATGGAGTATAAAACCAAAAAAGGGGATTAGATTAAAAAGTTCTGCTATCTGGTGTCGAAGATCTAGCACTATACTGATATATTATATACCCAAGTGACTTCAAAACGCAGAATTCAGAGCTATCTTCCAAACTTTAAAGCAAGGAAGGTTGGCGAAGGAATGTAGGCACCTTTCAAGTCAATATGACGCTACCTATCTCTTATAAAAAAGAAGGGGTATAAATGAAGATCCTAAAGGGTACTTAAAGCTTGTTTTATTCTTACTGACATTTGCATATTGAAGTGACTTGGATATAAATGCTATCAGTATTCTTCAGCATTTGAAGTCGCTTTGTCGCCAATTATTAGTTAGCATTATTCTCTACATAGTAATAGGTATAAGGTTATAGTTTATTTTTGTCGAAACAACTTATAACGCCTTACTATGATGCTCAAAAAGTAATGACGAAAGCTCAAAAGGCCTTAAGAGTTTACATGAATTTTGCTTCAGCCTTTGAGACGCATAGCCCATCATAAAAGATACGGCTTTGCATAAAATAGATACCTCGCTTGCTCTTTATACAATGAGCTTTAACCTCAATGAGTGAATTCAACGAAATTGGTTTGATGAAGCGAACATCCAGTTTGGCGGTCATTGCGCAAACATCGTGAGCAAACAGACAATGTGTCATGGCTGCATCGTGTAAAGCGGCAATCGTACCGCCCTGCATGACACCGTTGGTATGACTCCCACTGTCAAGTAGAGCGCAAAAATTCTACCCATTTATTTTGGGCATTCTTTCTTTAAAAAAGAGATAGTGTTAACGCATTGCTCAAGCAAGCACTTTCGTCGGTTT
>NZ_JBHGNY010000022.1:0-28631 GCF_053544035.1 Vibrio sp. E150_018
AGATAATCTCGATTTGGTCACTCAGTTCATTGATAAATCTTTTTGATTATCATCAACGAGTGCCCACACAGATTGATAGGTTTAAATTGTTAAAGAGCGTTGTTCTTATTGAAATCGCTTAATGCGTCTCGTTGAACAGGGCAGCCATTTTAACGATTTAAAAGTTCGTGTCAAACACTTTTTTAAAACTTTTATTTTATTCACTTTAAAAAGTGAAATCAAACTAGCTCAAGGCTATCATCGCAAACCTTTTTGAGAAGGTTTTGACCTCTGACTCGTTGCTGCAGCTAGGCTGCGTACTCCGTGTCAGTGAGGGCGCATTATAGGGAGATCTTTTGGGTTGGCAAGATCTTTTTCGCGTTTTTTTGGATTTTTTTATTGTTCGATTAAAAAAGGAGCTAAAAGCCCCTTTTTTGTATATAAAACTCTCTAATTGACACTTTTCTTCTATATGAAAGCATATGCATCAGCAAACATACGATTTCTCTGTGCTTGCTTACGATCCACAAATTGATCTCGAGCCGCCCCTGCCATTTCAAATCGGCCTGCGATATAAATATCAAAATCGGCTAAAGATTCAAAGTCTTGCTCAATCGCTTGCAGGACATTACCTAGTTTACCTTGCCAATCTTGCTCTTCATTCTCTATCACTGGAACAAAATGAACATTCTTGGTTTGCTGGGCGATTTCTTTTAATTCTTGCATAGCATATAGCTGACTACTATCTTTTCCTCCCCAATATAAATAGATTGGCTGAGTTTTCTTTTGGCTAATGCAATGATCTAGGATTGAACGTACATAACTAAAGCCAGTGCCACCAGCAATCAATAATAGAGAGCGTTCTTGATCTTCTTGTAACCAGGCATCCCCATGTGGGGCATCAATTTGAATATTACTGCCATCCGCATAAGCTTGATTCATTGCCTCTACAACTTCGATGGCATAAGCATTATGTTCTGCAGCGCCGATATGTAATTCTAACTCTCCAGAATGTCGACAAGGGCTATTGGCAATTGAAAATGATCGCTTGTCTTTTTCGCCCATCACTACCATAAGGTATTGTCCAGCTTTAAACGACACTGGCGCTTCCGGATGTAATAAAATACGAAATGTGTTACTTGCTAATGGTTCGATGGACTTTACTTTACATTCAATGGTCATGATTTCCTCTTGTCACTCTTCAAATGTCAAAATTAAGTGACTCTTTGCGTATGCTTGGCATGGGAATATCCAACCCTGCTGCCTTTCTTGATTTGTCAGCATAGGTTGCAATTGATATTCCACTTCACCTTCGATCTTTTTACAGAGACAAGCCATACATGCTCCAACTTTACATCTAAACGGTAGCATGATGCCTCGCTCTATTGCGGCAGATAATATGGTTTGCCCTGAATCACAGGTAAACTCTATATTGCTAGGTTTAATTATTACCTTATAAGTCATCATAAGTCATCTGGGATAATGATACCTAGATCATTCCAGATACTGTCTATTCTTTTCACCAATTGAGAATCTTTAATAATTGGCGTTCCCCACTCTCTTGTCACTTCATCAGCAAACTTATTAGTGGCATCAAGTCCCATCATCGATCCTTTCTCTCTATTTAACATTAGCGTATCTCGTGAAGGATCCATACGAGTGGTGATCGCCCATATCACATCATTCCAATCAGAGATATCAACATCACCATCACAAATAATGACAAATTTAAGATCGATCTTCTCTTGCAAAAGATCTTGTAATTTATTGATGAGAGCAAATCCCTGGCCAGTTTGGCTCTTTTCCATTTTGACTATCATCATTTGATAAGAATTATCTTGGATAGGGAAATGTAAATTGGTGATTTCTGGTATCTGCTGATATAGATTCGCTACATCATCTTGAGTTAATTTCAGCAAACCCGTATTATTTAGCGCATTATTCGACTTATCGGCTTCTATTTCAGTTGGCCACTTCTTGGTAATGTCCATTCCCATTTTTGATCCCAAGCCAACAATTGGCGAAGCAAAATCAAGAGAATCAATCGGAGTATTATCGATAAACAAAGTATCCCTTTGCGGTTGCATATTTTCAACCATCGCTTGCGCCACACTACTCCACTCTCGAGCATTAATGTCTTCATCACACACTAAAACATACTTGGTGTACATAAACTGACGCAGAAAAGACCACACCCCCATCATGACTCTTTTGGCATGACCAGGATATTGTTTCTTCATCGTCACCACAGCCATGCGATATGAACAGCCTTCCGGCGGTAAATAAAAATCGATAATTTCAGGAAATTGTTTTTGAAGAATAGGCACAAAAACTTCATTTAATGCTACGCCTAATACCGCAGGTTCATCCGGTGGACGCCCAGTATAAGTACTATGATAAATCGCATCTTCACGCATCGTAATATGAGTAATAGTAAACACATGATGCTTTTCTGGTTCGTTATAATAACCAGTATGATCGCCGTAAGGACCTTCATCAGCAAATTCTTGCGGGTCGATATAACCTTCAAGTACCAACTCTGCACTCGCTGGAATATCAAGATCATTAGTCAGTGACTTTATTACCTCTGTTTTACTTCCTCTAAGTAATCCTGCAAAAGCATATTCAGACAAAGTATCTGGTACAGGCGTGACCGCACCTAGTACTGTCGCGGGATCAGAACCAAATGCAACCGAGACAGGGAAAGGTTTTCCCGGATATTTTTCCATCCAATCACGTAAGTCTAGCGCTCCGCCTCGATGAGCTAACCAGCGCATGATAATTTTATTCTTGGCAATTTTTTGCTGACGATAAATGCCTAGATTTTGACGCTTTTTATTTGGACCTTTCGTGATGGTTAAGCCCCAAGTTAATAGCGGAGCAACATCACCAGACCAACAGCTCATTACTGGAATTTTATCGAGATCAACCTGATCGCCCTGCCAGACAATTTTTTGGCAAGCAGCCGTTCGCAACCTTTTTACCGGCATATTTAATACTTGTTTAAATAACGGCAGTTTTGAAAAAGCATCTTTAAAGCCCTTTGGTGGCTCAGGTTCTTTTAAGAAAGCGAGCAATTTACCCACTTCACGTAATTCATTAACGTCTGTTCTTCCCATACCGATTGCCACACGTTCAGCGGTGCCAAACAAGTTAGTCAATACTGGCATGTCGTAACCAATAGGGTTTTCAAATAACAAGGCAGGGCCACCAGCTCGTAAAGTACGATCACTGATTTCTGTCATTTCATAATGAGGATCAACAGGATGAGAAATTCGCTTGAGTAAGCCATTCGTTTCCAAATGCTCAATGAAGTCACGTAAATCTTTAAAACTCATAACCTTTCCACTGGCTGCATGCGATGGCGGACATTATATACACAACAAAGACAATATGCATGAGCTCTCAAAGTAAAATCACAATCATTATCATTAAATTTATGGCTATTCTATCGCAGCGATTGATTTGAGTAATGCTTGTGATTGACTCACTTGCCCAGATTTAAGCAATGAGACCAACCAGTCATAGTGCTCACTTTCAGATAGCGTTTGTGCCACCAATAAACCATCACCTGAATGATTCAACCGTTCAATAAGAAAAGTTTGCACACTTTCAGGCATTAACTTCATGTTAGTGAGTTGTTTTAACGCAATGGGTTTTATCGCTGGGTTGTGCGTCGCATTCATAACTTGCTGCAATGAAAATGGATCCGCTTGTTGAGCTAAGCGTTGAATTTCCTTAAAGCTATGATCATCACCTTTCATTTTCCACAGTAAATTATAAAGCCGTTCATCCTTAGTTAATTGAGCCAATTTAATAATAATCGGCGTTGTGGGTAGCCACTTTAGACTATTACCAACCAATTGATTGGAGAGAAACTGTAAAGCTTGAGGAGAAAGACTATCGGCCTCACTGATAAATAGTGCTTCTTTTTGTCTCACTTGATAATCGTCACCTTTCAGCCAATTGGAGAGTTGCAATTGGTTATTTTCAGCTCCAATAATAAAATCGAGGGTAGTTTGATCTTGTTTCCAATGATTAATTAAACGGTTGGCCACCAACGAAGCATTAAAAGCTGGAAGCGTTACACTATAACCCTCACCAGATTCTGAATATTGGTAGAGTGGCTGACGAGTTTGGTGAGATTGAATGAAAATAGCCAAGCGAGGACTCAGCACCAAGCGCGTGTCTTCTAATTTTTTTAAAAAGAGGTAGCGCACCACTTCTTGCCTAGGCATAGGCATACTATCCAATGACGTTTGGATTTCGGGAACTTGGTCTTGCAAAGCTAATTGATAGATCTGCTCTACCGAAGATTGAACCTTAGGGTTAGTTAACCAAGATGTGACTTCATTGTGAGTCATCTCACTTGCTTGTACCCATTGCCCATTAAGCACAATATTCAGCAGAAAAATAATCGCTAACATCCGATGTCGCATTTTGTTTTCCTGTATTGAAAATCGAGGTCATCCTAACCTCTATCAATATGGTGCAAGTAAATTATCTTTTAGACAATAAAAATCACCGCCCAATGTGAGCGGTGATAGTCTTTATTCGTAGATCAACGACAAACTCAGAATTTACTGACGGCGCATCGCGTCAAAAAATTCATTATTGGTTTTGGTCATTGCCAATTTATCAATCAGGAATTCCATTGCATCTGTTTCACTCATAGGGTGAACAATTTTACGTAGGATCCACATTTTTTGTAGTTCATCCGATTTAGTTAGCAATTCTTCACGACGAGTACCTGAACGGTTAAAATCGATAGCTGGGAAGACACGTTTTTCCGCAATCTTACGGTTTAGGTGTAATTCCATGTTACCTGTACCTTTAAATTCTTCGTAGATAACTTCATCCATTTTAGAGCCAGTATCAACTAATGCTGTTGCGATAATCGTTAAACTACCACCTTCTTCAACATTACGAGCCGCACCGAAGAAACGCTTAGGACGGTGTAGTGCATTGGCATCCACACCACCCGTCAGAATTTTACCTGATGAAGGGACAACCGTGTTATAGGCACGCGCTAGACGAGTAATCGAATCAAGCAGAATAATGACATCTTTTTTATGCTCAACTAGACGCTTGGCTTTTTCAATCACCATTTCAGCCACTTGAACGTGACGAGATGCTGGCTCATCAAAAGTCGAAGCAATCACTTCACCTTTTACTAAGCGCTGCATTTCGGTTACTTCTTCAGGACGCTCATCGATAAGTAATACCATCAACTCACACTCAGGATGATTGTGGGCAATACTTTGTGCAATATTTTGCAGCAGCATCGTCTTACCCGCTTTTGGCGGAGCAACAATCAGGCCACGTTGACCTTTACCAATTGGAGATGCTAAATCTAAAACACGAGCCGTAATATCTTCCGTTGAACCATTACCACGCTCCATCACCATGCGTTCATTCGCATGTAAAGGGGTTAAGTTTTCGAAAAGGATTTTATTGCGGGCGTTATCAGGACGATCATGGTTAACGGTGTTGACTTTAAGGAGAGCAAAGTAACGTTCACCATCTTTTGGTGGTCGAATCTTTCCGGCTACTGAGTCACCAGTACGTAAATTAAAACGACGAATTTGACTTGGAGAAACATAAATATCATCAGGGCCGGCTAAATATGAGCTGTCTGATGAACGTAGGAAGCCAAAACCATCTTGTAAAATCTCTAAGACCCCATCGCCAAAAATATCTTCACCACCTTTGGCATGCGCTTTAAGGATGGAAAAAATGATGTCTTGTTTTCGTAAACGGGCTAAGTTTTCCAAACCTAGGCTTTCACCAAGCGCGACAAGCTCAGATACAGGTCTGTTTTTCAGTTCTGTTAGGTTCATAGTGGTGGATGCTTTTTTTGTCAAAATAGGATTCTGTTGGTTGTTTAATAAGATATGTTTGACCTATAGGAACGGCCAAGAAATGAACATTTGTGTATTTAACGTGCGTTAAATTATCATTAAAGTAAAGACTAGTCTAGTTTTATAAAATAACAAAACCGCCTATAAGCTATTTATATGCGGTTAAGTTTATCATTTTATCGATGCTTATAAATTAGCATCTAAAAACTCTTTCAATTGAGTCTTTGATAACGCACCAACTTTAGTTGCAGCAACACCACCATCTTTAAAAAGAAGTAATGTAGGAATACCACGGATACCAAACTTTGGTGGCGTGCCAGAGTTTTGATCGATGTTCAATTTACCAATGGTGAGTTTGCCTTCATATTCATCAGCAATTTCATCAAGAATTGGGGCGATCATTTTACAAGGACCACACCATTCTGCCCAGAAATCTACTAGAACTGGACCAGCAGCTTTGATTACATCATTTTCGAAACCTTCATCAGAAAGCTGCATAATCTTGTCACTCATCTTCCACTCCAATATATATTTTTATGCTCTGGTTGGATGATAACCAGCAATTAGATTCCCTATTTGAATGGATTTACTTTCGTATTGCAAGCTTAAGCTGATATTCTATAGTAATGAAAAAGACACACATCACAGAGCAAAAATTCGCCGACTTGGATTTATTACCCCAAGTCATTGAAGGATTGGAAAAAAAAGGGTTCGAATACTGTACCCCTATCCAAGCCTTGGCGTTGCCGGTACTGCTCACCGGCCAAGACATTGCAGGCCAGGCCCAAACGGGTACAGGTAAAACGCTCGCGTTTCTTACTGCTACTTTTAATCATTTGCTCAAAACAGCCGAGCCAGAAGGACGTGCCAAATCACACCCTAGAGCGATTATTATGGCGCCTACTCGTGAGCTAGCCATCCAAATCTATAACGATGCGGAAGGCTTAATTGCTAGCACAGGCCTAAAAGCAGGCTTAGCTTACGGTGGTGAGAGTTACGAGAAGCAGCACGCTAAACTACAAAATGGCGTCGATATATTGATTGGTACTTGTGGCCGAATCATTGATTTCTACAAGCAAAAAGTATTTAGCTTAAATAGCATTCAAGCAGTGGTACTGGATGAAGCCGATCGCATGTTCGATTTAGGCTTTATTAAGGACATTCGCTTTTTATTCCGTCGTATGCCAGAGCCAAGTGATCGCCTAAACATGCTGTTTTCTGCCACGCTATCTTACCGAGTGCAAGAATTAGCATTTGAGCATATGCATAACCCAGAACATGTGGTCGTCGAAGCCGAACAAAAAACCGGCCATCGTATTAAAGAAGAATTATTCTACCCTTCCAACGAACATAAAATGGCGCTGCTACAAACGCTTATCGAAGAAGATTGGCCCGAACGTGCGATTATTTTTGCGAATACTAAACATAAATGTGAAGCCGTTTGGGGTAGCTTAGCGGCAGATGGGCATCGTGTAGGCTTATTAACAGGTGATGTTCCTCAGAAAAAACGTGAACGTATTCTAGAAGAATTTACTCGCGGTGACGTGGATTTCCTAGTTGCAACCGATGTTGCTGCTCGTGGTCTGCACATCCCAGCAGTGACTCACGTGTATAACTTTGATCTACCTGATGATTGTGAAGATTATGTACACCGTATCGGTCGTACTGGTCGTGCAGGCGCAAGCGGCAAATCAATCAGCTTTGCCTGTGAACAATATGCGGTAAACCTACCAGGAATTGAAGAATATATTGAACACACAATTCCTATGTCGGAATACGACGCAGAAGCACTGTTAACCGATTTACCACCACCAATACGTTTACAACGCCGTCCGCAAACTAACCGTAGAACCAATACCGGTGGCTCTCGTAATTCAAACCGTAATAATGGTTCTCGCAATAATACTCGTCGCCCGCGTCAACCGCGTAACCCTAGCTAAGGTATGATTGATTTATGAGTAATGCAGTTTCATCCCCTTTATATGCTGTGATTGATTTAGGCTCTAATAGCTTCCATATGTTAGTCACCCGTCATATTGATGGTTGCGTGCAAACCATGGCAAAAATCAAACGTAAAGTTCGCTTGGCTAATGGATTAGATCAAAATAATCAGTTAAGTCAAGAAGCCATGCAAAGAGGATGGGACTGTTTAAGCTTATTTGCTGAGCGTTTGCAAGATATTCCAACCAATAATATTCGTATTGTAGGGACTGCAGCTCTTCGCTCAGCAACTAATGTTGATGTGTTTGTCAAAAAAGCGAATCAAATTCTAGGCCACCCTGTTGCAATCATTTCAGGAGAAGAAGAAGCGGCGACTATATATAAAGGTGTAGCGCATACTTCTGGTGGGCTAGGTCATCGTTTGGTGGTCGATATTGGTGGCGCCAGTACTGAACTCATTATTGGTCGTGAGTTTGATGCTAAAGCTCTAGTGAGTCTACCAATGGGCTGTGTTACCTGGCTGGATCACTACTTTCACGATCGCCAATTAACTCAACAAAATTTTGAACAAGCTATTTTGGCGGCAAAATCTACTCTAGAACCAATTTTGCAGAAATACACCACTCTAGGTTGGGATGTTTGTGTTGGTGCGAGCGGTACGGTTCAAGCACTGCAAGAGATCATGTTGGCTCAAGGTATGGATGAGATCATTACCTTAGCTAAATTAAAGCGACTACAGAAACAAGCCATGATGGCTTCTCATTTAGAAGAGCTAGAAATTGATGGCTTAACACTAGAGCGTGCTTTAGTTTTCCCTAGTGGCTTATCAATCTTAATCGCAATATTTGAAAGCTTAAATATTGAATCGATGACATTAGCGGGCGGCGCATTACGTGAAGGGTTAGCTTATGAAATGATCGGTGAAATGCGCCAATCTAATATTCGTCAACGCACGATTTCCAGCGTGCAACAGCGTTACCAGGTTGATGTTCAATATGGTGTTCAAGTGGCGGATGTCGCAATGCAATTGCTGCAGCAATGTGGCCATCAGCAATGGATCCCAGAAGCCCAAGCAGAATTTTTATTACATTCTGCAGCAGAATTACATGAGATCGGTTTAAGCATTGATTTCAAAAAAGGCGGAGAACACGGTGCCTATCTACTCCAACACCTCAACCTTCCCGGTTTTACTCGTGCACAAAAACACTTTCTTGCTGAACTAGTAAGACGCTACCGTGATTCGCTATCATCTCTACCAGAGCAACATGCGCTATCAGGGCAAAGCAGTAAGCGCCTACTACGCCTGCTACGCTTATCGGTTCTACTCACACACCGTAGAAGCACTCAGATTCAACCTAAATTTGCACTAACTGCTCAAGATGATCATTTGACTCTAGCAATGGACAGCGACTGGTTGAAAAACAATCCATTAACTCAAACTGAACTAGAAATTGAAGCTAACCGCCAAACAGATATTGGCTGGCCATTAACCATTACTAGCTTGTAAAACTCTCCACAACAAAATTCTTTCTATAAAAATGGGAGTCTATTTTCAGGCTCCCATTTTTTATTTAATTGTAACGACTACCGCCAAGGCTAATCTTCGACTTGATCGGCAGAGATATTATCTTGCGCTAACCATTCAGCGACATCTTTAGCAAAATAAGTCAAAATACCATCGGCACCTGCACGCTTAAAACACAATAGAGATTCCATCACCGTTTCTTTTTCTTTTAACCAACCATTTTGAATCGCCGCTTTATGCATCGCATACTCACCAGATACTTGATAAGCAAACGTCGGTACTTGAAGCTCAGTTTTTACTCGGCGAACTACATCTAGGTATGGCATGCCAGGTTTCACCATCACCATGTCGGCACCTTCATTAATATCCATCGCCACTTCATGCAACGCTTCATCACTGTTAGCCGGATCCATCTGGTAGTTTTTCTTATCTGCGCCTTTCAAGTTACTGGTAGAGCCGACAGCATCGCGGAACGGGCCATAGTAATTAGAAGCATACTTAGCAGAATACGCCATAATTTGCGTATGAATATGGCCGGATTTTTCCAGCGCTTCACGGATTTTACCAATACGTCCATCCATCATATCCGATGGCGCGACTACATCCGCCCCCGCTGCCGCATGCGACAATGCCTGCTTAACTAACACTTCTGTGGTTTCTTCATTAAGCACATAACCATCTTTATCGATAATGCCATCTTGGCCATGGGTCGTGTATGGGTCGAGCGCAACATCAGTGATCACACCAATATCTGGCACATGCTCTTTTAATGCGCGTACCGCACGTTGCACTAATCCTTCCGGGTTATGAGCTTCAGCTGCACATAATGATTTAGCGTCCTGATTCACGACAGGAAATAGCGCAATCGCAGGCACACCTAATTTGGCGAGATAGTCGGCCTCTTCCAATAATAAATCAATGGATAGTCGTTCAACTCCTGGCATGGATTCTACCGCTTCACGACGGTTTTTCCCCATCAATACAAACATCGGATAGATCAGGTCATTGACTGATACTTTATTCTCAGCGACTAAGCGACGACTGAAATCATGCTTACGGATACGACGTAAACGACGACCAGGGAATTGACCTTGAATAGATACTGACACCTTTACTCTCCTTACTGATAGGTTCTATAACTTTGCTATCTCCATCATATCACCCTCGCCATGCCATGAAAGCAAAGAATGTCTCAATCCCTTATGAATTCATAACCGGATGTGATCTTAACTACTGTGTCATTTATGCCCCAGTCACTTAGGTATATACTAAGTGAGTATTCTCCAACTATGAGTTTTTTATGATAGATAGCCATGCGCACATTTATGCCGAAGAATTTGATCAAGACCGTGATGACGTCGTTCAACGCGCTAAAGATATCGGCATAAAGAAAATTTTACTGCCAAATATTGATTTGAATTCAATTGAGCCTATGCTCGCAACGGAAGCCGCCTATCCAGACACTTGTCATTCAATGATGGGATTACACCCTTGTTACGTAAATAACAATATTGAACAAGATTTAGCGACGATTAAAGCATGGTTTGATAAACACAAGTTTATTGCAGTAGGTGAAATTGGTATTGATTTGTATTGGGATAAAACCTTCCAAGCGGAACAAGAATTCGCCTTTCGCGAACAGTTAAAATGGGCTAAGGAACTAAAATTACCGGTAGTGATCCATACTCGAGATTCCATCGACCAAACACTACGTATTTTATCTCAAGAACAAGATGGCACATTAACGGGTGTCTTTCATTGCTTTGGTGGCTCAGTCGAACAAGCCAACGCGATTAACGACCTCGGTTTCCATTTAGGGATTGGTGGCGTATCTACTTTCAAAAATGGAGGGATGGATAAAGTTATCCCTGAGCTTAATCTTGATTACCTTCTTTTGGAAACAGACTGCCCTTATTTAGCACCAACCCCGCATCGTGGTAAGCGAAATGAACCGTCGTTTATGCAATTAGTAGCACAACGTATTGCGGACTTAAAAGAGATGCCGGTCTCGCAAGTGTGTGATATTACCGATCGTAATACTGGAACCTTATTTAAACTAAAATAGCAATCGCATCATCGATTGATACTAAAATGTTTCACATGAAACCATAAAAAACGCAGCCACCTTTATCATAAAAATAATTGGTTGCGTTTTTCGATCTTAGCGATAATACCAATCACACTAATTAGATGAACAGATAATTAGTACGATTGGTATAAGGTTTAGAGTTCCACTTAACCGTCATCGTTATCATTTTGGTTTTCATCCGACTCACCACGCTTGGTATAGAAACGCGAAAAAAATAAACCAATCTCAAACAAAATACACATCGGCACCGCGAGTAAGGTTTGCGACACCATATCCGGTGGTGTCAATAGCATCCCAACAACGAAAGCCACCACGATAATATACGGTCTTTTCTGAGCCAAAGATTTTGCATCTGTCGCGCCAGTCCAGCACAACAAAATAATCGCAACTGGCACTTCAAAAGCAATACCAAATGCCATGAATAGCGAAAGGACGAAATCTAGATAACTGGATATATCGGTAGCAAACTCGACACCACCCAATGAAATCGCGGTAAAGAACCCAAAGATCAGTGGGAAAACCACAAAGTAAGCAAACGCAACACCAGCATAGAACAGCAAAGAGCTAGAAAAGAGTAATGGCGCGATCAAGCGACGCTCGTGCTTATATAAGCCTGGCGCAACAAACGCCCATATTTGATAAAGTACCAAAGGTACAGCAACGAATACTGAAGCGACCAAGGTAAGTTTAAGTGGTGTAAAAAATGGCGAAGCAACATCGGTTGCGATCATACTTGCGCCTTCAGGCAAGCGATCAATTAATGGTGCGGAAACAAATTCATAGATATTACTAGAAAACCAAACCAGACCAACAAAGACCACTAAAACAGATGCAATCGCTTTTAAGATTCGGTTTCTCAGCTCAATCAGGTGGGAAATTAATGGCTGAGTTTGTTCTTGAGTGGACATGTGAACCTCTTGATAACACGCTAACTCACTGAAGATAACCAGTGAGTAGCAAAGAAAAACAGGGAGTTAAGCTTTTTTGTCGTCAGATGTTTTATTCTCATCGATAGAACTTACATCTTTCATGATGCGATTCTCTTCCGATAGATATTCATCTGTCGAACTAGAAGGCGTTGTAGTAGAGGTAGGTTCAGATTCTTTAGCGTAAGGTCGCTGCACATCTTGAGCGGCTTTTTTTAGCTCTTCAATAGAAGATTGCAGCTCCGGAGAGAGATCTTTCATCCCCATATTTTCAGCCTTACGTAAATTATCTTGCAGCTCTTGTATTTTGAGCTCTTGGGATAATTCATCTTTCACATTGTTCGCCATCGTTTTTGCAGTGTGAACAAACTTGCTCACACTACGTATCGCGACCGGTAAACGCTCTGGTCCTAAAACAACAAGTGCGACAACCGATATTAATACCAGCTCCCAAAAACCGATATCAAACACAGATTAGCCCTGCTCTTTTTCTTTTTTAGTGTCAGTTTCTACACTTGCATCCACTTTGTTTTGATCAAGCGATTTCGCTTCAAAATCCGCATCTTTTGATTCAGTTTTTTTCTCTGCATCTTCTTCGCTCATCGCTTTTTTAAAGCCTTTTACCGCAGAGCCTAAATCACCACCAATACCACGTAGTTTTTTAGTACCAAATAACAACACAACGATGACTGCAATAATCAAAAGTTGCCAAATACTGATTCCGCCCATTTGTTTTACCTCGGGTCAAATAAAAAGAAACACATACTAATGTGCCAAATTTACGATTTAATTACGGTAGATTCGCCAACTCGCGAGCCAAAATATAGCTCCCACAATAACAAACCCACCAGACAATTGATGATGCCAATCCGTTACACTTAACTGCAATATGGCAGAGCATACGACTAATGTCGCGCCAATGCCAAATAAAAACTTACTTGTCGTCTGTTTTCGCTTACTCGCCGAATATAGGGCAAAGTAACGTGCTACATTTTGATCTAAGTCACGCCCACGTTTTAAAGTTTCGTAGAGTAACTCTGGCAACTCAGGTAATTTTTCTGCCCATAGTGGTGCTTTGTCTTTCACTGCATTCAATATTGCTTTCGGCCCTACTTGCTCCATCATCCATTTCTCTAAGAAAGGCTTGGCGGTTTGCCACAAATCAAGTTGTGGGTATAGTTGACGACCTAGTCCTTCGATATAAAGTAATGTCTTTTGTAGAAGTACTAATTGTGGCTGCACCTCCATATTAAATCGACGTGCTGTATTGAATAAGTTTAGCAATACATGACCAAAGGAGATGTCGCATAATGGTTTAGCGAAAATAGGCTCACACACGGTCCGAATAGCTGCTTCAAAATCAATAAGATTAGTATCGGCAGGCACCCACCCAGAATCAACATGCAATTCAGCCACGCGTCGGTAGTCTCGGTTAAAGAAGGCTAAAAAGTTTTCGGCTAAATAACGCTTATCTTCATTATTGAGCGTGCCGACAATCCCGCAGTCTAAACCAATCCACAAGGGATCTTCCGGTGTCTCCCAAGAAACAAACACATTACCTGGATGCATATCAGCATGAAAAAAGCTGTCACGAAACACCTGAGTAAAAAAGACACTTACGCCTTTCTCGGCAAGAAGTTTCATGTTGGTGCCGTTTTTGGCTAGTCCATCGAGATCCGACACTTGGATACCATAAATTCGCTCAGAGACCATTAAATTCTCAGAGCTAAAGTCCATTAATACATCCGGAACATAGAGATCTTTACTGTCGGAAAAATTACGGCGCAGCTGCAATGCATTGGCCGCTTCCATACGCAGGTCTAGCTCACTGAGCAAGGTTCTTTCGTATTCTTCAACTACTTCAACCGGTTTTAATCGACGTGCATCTGGCATAAATCGAGCAACAATTCTCGCCATGCGGTACATCAATTTTAAGTCTGCTTCGATAACCGGGCGAATATCGGGGCGAATAACCTTAAGAACGACTTCTTGGCCAGTCTCTTTTACCTTCGCGGTATGCACTTGGGCAATCGATGCAGAAGCAAGCGGCGTAATATCAAAATCATCAAACCATTGCTCTAATGGTCCACCCAATGACTTTTCAATCTGTTGCTTCGCCAATTCACCATCAAATGGGTTCACTTTATCTTGTAATAAGGCTAAAGGATCGGCGATGTAATCAGGAAATAAATCACGGCGAGTCGACATCATTTGGCCGAACTTGATCCAAACCGGACCTAATTCTTGTAAAGCGAGTCGCAAGCGTTGACCCACTTCTTTATCTTGATGTTTTTTACGGATCCAGAATAAAAGTTTAATCAGGCGACGAGGCATTTTTACCAATTGATGTTCAGGTAAAAGTTCATCTAGTCCGTATTCTAATTGAATTTTGATAATGCGATATAAACGTCTTACTTCACCTAACGTCATAACTTCGCCACCAATCTCTCTAAACGTTGTTCGATGACTGACACTGAACCGGCCAGCTCATCAACTTGATCGCAGAAGTAAGCAACTTCAAGCGCATTAGGAGCAATTTTCCACTCTTGAGTAACCACTGTACCCAACCTTCTTTGTTGGTTCTGCAATCCTTGTTTAAGCCATTCAGCTTGATTCTTAGCACCTTGCACTACGGTATGAGCGACAACATCTCCAGTTGCACGAGATAGCCACTCTTCCGGATCCGGCTTAATGTCGGTCATCAGTTGGGAGAACTTTTGTGCTAATTGAATATCACCTTCTAGGACTAACTTGTCTTGCTTAATTAAACGCGTGATATTGGATTGATCTTTTAATTCAGGCAGTACTGCTAACTTTAAACTCAAGTAACAATCCGGCTCAGCTTCATAATGACTAAGTACATCAACCTGGTGACTAAACACAAAAATCAGTTGACGATCGAGTTCTTGTATATGAACTTTGATCACCTTACCTTTTAAACGAGCGACCTGCTTTTGATGTTCAGGCGCGTCGAGAATTAAACGGTTTAATGTGGTTTCAATAATCCCTGTCACCAATGGTTCAAATGGCATACTTATTCCTTAAAACTTATATCCGCGATGCAAGGCAACGATACCGCCAGTCAAATTAAAGTATTTAGTTTGCTCAAAACCCGCGTCTTCCATCATGCCTTTTAATGTTTCTTGATCTGGATGCATACGGATGGATTCAGCTAAGTAGCGGTAGCTATCGGCATCATTGGCCACAAACTCACCAATTTTAGGCAGTAAATGGAAAGAGTATAAATCGTAGACTTTCGATAATGCTTCAACTTTCGGCTTCGAAAACTCAAGTACCAATAAGCGACCACCGGGCTTTAATACTCGGAACATAGAGCGCAGCGCTTTGTCTTTGTCTGTCACATTACGTAAACCAAAACTGATGGTAATGCAATCAAAATGATCATCAGGGAAAGGAAGCTCTTCTGCATTGGCTTGCACGTAATGAACATTGCCGACAATACCGATATCACGCAGCTTATCGCGGCCAACATTGAGCATAGAGTTATTAATATCAGCCAATATAACTTCGCCAGTATCACCAACTATACGTGAAAACTTAGCGGTTAGGTCACCAGTACCACCAGCAAGATCAAGCACCTTGTGTCCAGGACGAACACCACTACAATCAATCGTGAAGCGCTTCCATAAACGGTGAATGCCACCCGACATTAAGTCATTCATGATGTCGTATTTAGCGGCCACCGAATGAAAGACTTCTGCAACCTTTTCAACTTTTTGCTCTTTTGCTACGGTTGAAAACCCAAAGTGCGTGGTTTCAGTTTGCGAGTCAGAACTGTCTGCATGTACTGGCTTATCTGTCATGTTTTCTATTACTCCAACGTTGACACAGATGTGCGCTTAATTTGATTGCGGTTAGTTTACTTTATCCTCAATCGCTTGTCTGTCTTTGTCAGAATCATTTTGTGCAATTTCACTCACTTCGGAGCTAATTGATTTTTTAACTTCTACCCCTAATGATTTGAAGCTCTCTGCCTGGCGAATAAGATTACCGCGTCCGGTCGACAACTTATTCATTGCACCTTGATAACTATTTTGCGCGCGGTTTAACGCCTGCCCAACCGCTTCCATATCATCGACAAATAAACGCATCTTGTCATATAACTTGCTGGCTCGCTCTGCGATCAGTTGAGCGTTTTGATTTTGTCTTTCATTACGCCATAAATGATTAATCGTCCGTAGTGCCACCAACAAAGTCGTCGGGCTCACCACGATAATATTTTGTTCCATCGCATCTCGAATCAAACTTGGATCGCGCTCAATAGCAAGCTGGAATGCCGGCTCAATCGGAATAAACATCAAGACATAGTCTAACGAGGTTATACCTTTTAGTTGGTGATAATCTTTTTGGCTTAGCTGTTTGATATGGCTTCTCACCGATACCAAATGTTCATTTAAGGCTTTGGCTTTTTGAGCATCATCGTCAGCATTAAAGTAGCGCTCAAACGCCACTAAAGTCATTTTCGAATCGATAATCACTTGTTTATCTTCTGGTAAATTAACGATTACATCTGGTTGATAACGTTTACCACTAGCGTGATTTAAGCTAACTTGGGTTTGATATTCATAACCTTCTCGCAAGCCAGAATCTTGCAGTACTTTCGCGAGAACCACTTCGCCCCAATTACCTTGCTGCTTGTTATCACCTTTCAGCGCTTGGGTTAAGTTAACGGCATCTTGCGCCATTTGTTCATTGAGTTTCTGTAGCTGTTTGATTTCATGTACTAAGGTATGCCGCTCTTTAGATTCAGCGTGATAGCTCGCAGTTACTTGCTGCTTAAAGCCATTGAGTTGTTCTTTTAATGGATTTAATAGGCTTTCTAGGCTTTGTTTATTTTGCTGATCAACACTTTTCACTTTGCTTTCAAATAACTGATTAGCGAGACTTTCAAACTCAACTTTTAATCTTTGCTCGGCTTTTTCTAATAGTTGTAGCTTCTCTTGAGCGGAACGTTTTTCTTGTTCATGCTTAGCGTCTTGCTCCCGCATACTGGCTTTTAGTTCATGATTTTGGTTATTTAATTGCTCATACTTTTCTTGCAGTTGATGCAAGTCGAACTGTATTTGTTCCAGCTGTTTTAATCGTTCATTAGCCACCATTAACTGGCCAAAATTCTTTCTCGCTTCGAATTCAGATTTATCACGCTCAATGTCGAGTTGGTCTAACTCCGATTGCTGCTGCTTTATTTGCTGATGTGTGGCCTGCAAAATTTGTTGTTGATTCGCTAATTCCGACTCATGCTGTTGTTTTAGCATTTCAATTTGGTGACTATGGCGATTTTTAATCCAAAGTTGTGCACCGACCAACATCATCAAAGCAACTATTAGGCAAAGCCAAATGAAATCGCTATGATTAAAAATCCACTGCATAAGTACCCTTACTTTCTTACATTTATTTATTCAGATCATATTAAATACTGGATAAATGTCCAGTTTATAGTTTAATTTAGCGAACAAGAGGCGATTATGGAAAACACGGCATCCTCAGAACGCAGCGCTCTTCTTTATGGGCTTGCGGCTGTTTTATTATGGTCAACCGTTGCCACTGCCTTTAAACTCACGCTGCAAGAATTTTCACCTATTCAAATGCTATTGGTCGCCAGTTTGGTTTCGGTGGCAATGTTACTGTTTATCTGCACAATCAAAGGAACCCTTCCTCAATTAGCATCAACCTTTCTCGCTAACCCTAAATATTTCATCTTATTAGGACTGGTCAATCCTCTCGGTTATTATTTGATTCTGTTTAAGGCTTACGACTTATTACCGGCATCTCAAGCTCAGCCGCTTAATTACAGTTGGGCGATTACCTTAACCTTAATGGCGGCCTTATTTTTAGGTCAAAGAATTCGCAAACAAGACTGGTTAGCCTGCACGCTTGGTTACTTAGGTGTGCTGATTATTGCAACTAAAGGGGATGTGCTTGCATTATCTTTTGATAGTCCATTAGGTGTGGGGCTGGCGTTATTATCAACCTTATTATGGGCAAGTTATTGGATTTTAAATGCCAAAAATAAAGCCGACCCAATATTAGTTGTCTTACTCGGTTTTTTGGTTTCGCTGCCGTTTTCTGCCCTGCTTGTTTGGTACGAAGGACTAGGTTGGGAAACAATCAGCATTAAGGGATGGTTGGCGGTGACTTATGTCGGATTATTTGAAATGGGCGTTACGTTTGTATTGTGGCTAACGGCACTAAAACGCACTCAAAATACCGCCAAGGTGAGTAATTTAATTTTTCTATCGCCATTTATTTCATTGATTTTGTTATCTCAAATTATTGGCGAGACTATCTACCCATCAACTTTAATTGGGTTAGTTTGTATATTATTAGGCTTAGTGGTTCAGCAGATAAAATTAAAAAAACGAAATATCGATTGTCTGGATAATCATTAATTAAATATATTACTTCGTCTTTTCCATATAACGCTTAAGATCTTCAACTGATAGACCTTGAGCCTTTAATTGCTCTGCCAGTAATTGCACTTGCTCACCTT
This sequence comes from Vibrio sp. E150_018, assembly GCF_053544035.1. Taxonomy (NCBI): domain Bacteria; kingdom Pseudomonadati; phylum Pseudomonadota; class Gammaproteobacteria; order Vibrionales; family Vibrionaceae; genus Vibrio; species Vibrio sp. E150_018. Next base: position 18,833 of record NZ_JBHGNY010000022.1, read on the forward strand.
TGCGAGAATCGGCGATGACTTGAAATTGGTAAATAATATCTCTTAATAATTCTAGTGGCACTTGCTTAGCCGCACTACGAATTCGTTCCTGACTTTGATTACCCAGCTCAGTTAATAATTTACCGAACATGATTTTTTCTGGGCTTTCTTCCATCTGCTCTAAAATACGAGCCATTTCATACGTTGTTAATGACATAGGTTTATTTATATTCCAATTATTCAATTAAGGAAATCTAGAAAATCAGCCGTAAATATACGCCTGATTGATGGTTAAGCAAAACAAATTTTATATCTCAAAGCCACTTTATATACCCAAGTAACTTCAAGATGCGAGTTTCAGCAAGAATAAAACAAGCTTTAGGCAAGACAAATTGAATATGATCATAGTTACTCTATCTCTGTTCAATTTAACGCAGCATAAAGCTTGTTTTAACTTGCCCTTCGGGAGCTTCATCCAAACCTTTACACCGCGTCAGATTGGTTTGAAAGGTGCCTACATTCCTTCGACAATCTTCCTTGCCTAAAGGTTTGGATGATAGCTCTGAATTCTGCATCTTGAAGTCACTTGGGTATAATTCTATTTTCGAATTTAAGATTTGAATTCAGGCGCTTGTGATTTCCACAGCGTTCTACCTACCATCCCATTGAGAAACTCGTTTACTTAATGTTTCACGTGAAACAGTAAAATTATCAATCACATCATCAGATTTTAAGCACAAGCGCATTACACTCTCTAGTCCCGATGGTAGTATTAAGTCATAACATGAAACAACAATGTTCATGATTTCGGCATCGACCGCTAAATCAATAAGGATGATTCAGATGTATAAAGCAATTGCAGATCGTGTCCAACAACTTCGCCAATGGCTAATTCAAAACGATTATGACGCGATCATTATTCCACATGAAGACGAGTTCTTAGGGGAATACATTCCGGCCCATAATGAACGTTTAAATTGGATCACTGGCTTTGCTGGCTCAGCCGGTGCGGCAATAATTACTCAGGATAGCGCAGCGATGTTTGTTGATGGTCGCTATACCGTTCAAGTCACCAAACAAGTTCCGAGTGATATTTTTAGCTATCATCATTTTATTCAAGAACCGCCGATTACTTGGCTACAACAAAATATGCCAGCAGGTAGTCGTTTAGCTATTGATCCTAAAATGCATTCCGCCACTTGGTATCAAGCCGCACAAAGCACACTTGATGGTCAAATTGAGATGGTTGATGTCGAAAGCAACCCGATTGATATGCTTTGGTCTGATCGCCCTACAACCGTTGAATCACCATTACGTTTAATGCCATTAGACATTGTTGGTCAATCTTCACAAGATAAACGTCACAACATCGCACAAGTCATTACTCAACAAAATGCTGATGCCACACTACTGACTCAAATAGATTCTATTTGTTGGTTACTCAATATTCGTGGTCTCGATGTACCTCGCCTACCTGCCGTGTTATGTCATGCGATTTTACATACAGATTCAAGTTTAGAGTTATTTATTAACCCTGAACGCATCCCTGCTGATTTTGCGCAGCATGTCGGCTCAGACGTTCGAATCTCATCACCATCTCAACTTAAAGCATCGCTTAGCTCACTAACGGGCAAAAAAATCATTGTTGATCCAGCCAGCAGTAATGCCTGGTTTAGCCAAATATTAGAAAATAGTCAGGCGCATATTATTGCAGCCAGTGATCCATGTTTACTACCTAAAGCGATTAAAAACAAAACTGAATCACAAGGCATGATTAATTGTCATGTTCGAGATGGTGTGGCAATGGCGAAGTTCTTATGTTGGATTGATTCTGAAGTTGAAGCTGGTCGCTTTCACGATGAAAACACCCTATCTAATCAGTTGCATGATTTCCGTAAACAAGATGAGTCATTAGCCGATTTAAGTTTTGATACCATTTCCGCAGCAGGAAGCAATGCAGCTATGTGTCATTACAATCACGCTGATCAAGTAGAGTTTGGCAAGCTAGAATTAAACTCACTTTATCTTGTCGATTCAGGCGGCCAGTACCCAGACGGCACTACTGATATCACTCGTACCGTGGCAATTGGTGAGCCTTCAACTTTTATGAAGCAACAATTCACACTGGTACTCAAAGGCCACATTGCTTTGGCAACGGCACGTTTTCCAGAAGGAACGACTGGTAGCCAACTCGATATTTTGGCTCGCCAATATTTATGGGCTGAAGGCTATAATTATGATCATGGTACCGGGCATGGTGTGGGTCATTTCTTAAGTGTTCATGAAGGACCACAACGTATATCCCCTGCTTACAATGGCGTAGCCCTACAAGCAGGTATGGTGCTATCCAATGAACCGGGTTACTACCGTGCTAACGAGTTTGGCATTCGCATTGAAAACCTGGAGTTAGTCACTGAGAAACAAACCCAAGGTGATTTATCTATTCTTGGTTTTGAATCTCTTACGCGTTGTCCAATCGATGTTAGAGCGATTGAGCGCACGCTGTTAACCACTAACGAGATTGAGTGGCTAAACCAGTACCATCAAAAAGTATGGAATGATGTCAGCCCACTCGTTGATGGTGAGGTAAAACAATGGTTAAAGCAGGCTACCTTAGCGATTTAATTAACAACCGTTTTCACTATAAATAACCTCAACAGCAGATAATAGAAGTCACTCAATACTGCAGTTGATAGTAAATAAAAACAAAGCCCGTTTCGATGTCAACCGAGACGGGCTTTATTGTTTCACGTGAAACCTATTTGAAACTCACTATAGTTGAGAATAACTATGTAACTATAATCTACACAAATCAGCCAGAATAAGCGTGATGCCAATCCGTCCACACCGCTTCATAGCCACGTTGTTGCACCGACTTAACCACCTCTTCAACTGAACGCTCATCACTAATGGCAAATTGCTCTAACTCTACCTCTGAATTAGCATAACCACCCGGCTGGGTTTTTGATGCGGCAGAGATATGGGTAACCCCTAGTGGCAAAACGTTATCCCTAAAACTCGGTTGTTCGCGTGTCGATAATGACAACTCAACTTCATGGTTGAACAAACGGAATGCACAAATAAGCTGTACGAGTTGTTTATCTGTCATGACCGATTTGGGTTGCAGAGCACCCTCACATGGTCGCAACCTAGGAAATGAAATTGAATAGCGAGAGGTCCAGTACTGCTTTTCTAAATACTGCAAATGTGCCGCCGTAAACAAACAATCGGTTCTCCAGTCTTCTAAACCAATCAGAGCCCCTATACCGATTTTATCAACTCCCGCTTTGGCAACACGATCAGGCGTTTCGAGTCGGTAATAGAAATCCTGTTTATTCCCTCTTAAGTGATGTTTAGCATAAGTACTTGGATGATAGGTTTCTTGATAGACCATCACCGCATCAAGTCCTAGCGTTTTCAGTTCGCGGTAATCATCTTGATCAAGCGGTTGAACTTCCATCGCCAAGTAAGAAAACTGCTGCTTAATCACAGGTAGCATAGTGCGGAAATAGTTCATGCCGACTTTAGTTTCATGTTCACCGGTGACTAATAACACACTATCAAAATTCATCGCTTTGATAGCTTCTACTTCTGCTTCTACCTCAGTTTGATCGAGTGTCCTACGTTTAATTTTATTCTCCATAGAGAAACCACAATAAGTACAAGCGTTGGCGCACAAGTTAGAAAGGTACAGTGGAATGTAGAAATTAATATTATGACCAAATCGCTGACGGGTCAGAGCATAAGAACGTTGCGCCATGTGCTCAACATAAGGTTCAGCAGCGGGTGAAATTAACGCCTTAAAATCTTCCAAGTTTAATCTGGTTTTAGCTAAAGCTCGCTCAACATCAGCAGGCGTTTTACTATGAATGGACAAATAGACTTGATCCCAATCTAGCGTTTTAAATACCTCAGTAAAAGTCATATCACCTACCCTAAAAACGCAGTAAGCGGACTTGATGCACTTGCTTGCAGGCTTACTCCACCTAACCCTGCAAGATAAGCCTGGCGTCCTGACTGTACGGCAAGTTTGAATGCTTGCGCCATTGCTACAGGATTAGCCGATGATGCAATGGCGGTATTGACCAATACGGCATCAGCGCCTAGTTCCATGGCATAAGCAGCATGTGAAGGCGCGCCAATTCCAGCATCAACTACGACTGGCACGTTTGCTTGTTCGATAATAATTTTAAGAAAATCTTCTGATACCAAACCTTTATTGGAGCCAATCGGTGATGCTAAGGGCATAACGGCGGCGCAGCCAACTTCTTCTAAGCGCTTACATAGCACAGGATCAGCATGACAATAAGGTAAAACAATAAAACCTAGTTCAACTAATTTCTCAGCTGCCTTTAGTGTTTCGATAGGATCGGGCATTAGGTATTTAGGGTCAGGATGAATTTCTAATTTCAACCAATTCGTATCAAGCGCTTCTCGTGCTAACTGAGCAGCAAAAATCGCTTCCTTGGCTGTTTTTGCCCCAGAAGTATTGGGTAACAGACGTACGTTCATTTTTAATAATGGCGGTAAAATATCATCCGTTTGACGCTGTAGGTCAAGGCGCTTGAGTGCCAAGGTCGTGAGTTCTGAACTAGAATGCAGCAGCGATTCCAACATAAGGTCAGAATTAGCAAACTTGCCTGTGCCTGTAAATAATCTTGAATTGAATGTTTGGTCGGCGATAACCAGCGAATCTTGAAAATGACTCATGATTACCCTCCTGCGATCATAGTGAAAACCGAAACATCATCACTATCATTAAGTGTCGTTTCGGTCCACTGCGTTTTAGGAATAACATCCTGATTAATCGCAATCGCAATACTTTGTTGATTCAGAGATAGCCGAGAAAGTAATTGAATTAGGTTATATTGATTCTTCTCTAAAATGTGTACTTGTTGGTTCACCGTGACTTGCATGGTGCCTCCTTAGATCCTTCTTTGCGGAGACTGATTTATACCCATCAGCTTCCACAAACTGGACACTCGGCATCTTTAGCAATATTAAACTTCTGCCAAGATAGCGTTTGTCCATCAAATAAATTAAGAGACGCAGGTTTTAGTTTGTCGTTTTGAGTTAAGTATTTGATCGCTTCAAGCGCTTGTAAATTACCTAACGTACCCACGACTGGGCCAATCACTCCCGATTCTGAACATTTCAAACCTGCGCTGTTATCTTGATATGGCACAGCACAACGGTAACAAGGTGATGAATGGTGCTTAAAATCAAAGCTCATTAATTGCCCGACCCAACCGATCGCGGAACCTGAAATCAGTGGCGTATTTCCATCATGGCAAGCTTTATTAACCGCCTGTCTAGTTGGAAAGTTATCACTACAATCTAATACCACATCAGCCAGCATCACTTCTAAATTCAGCTGAGCGTCTTCTATAAATGATTTAACACTACGAACTTTGCAATTAGGATTTAACTGCTTCAGTTGTTCGGCAGTCGCTTCTGCTTTATTTCTTCCAATATCAGATTCACGGTATATTACCTGACGCTGTAAATTGGATGAGTCAACTTCATCACCATCGGCAACCACTAATGAACCAATCCCCGCTCCGGCGAGATAAAGCGCAGCCGCTGAGCCTAGTCCACCACAACCCACCAACAGTACTTTGCTACCAATAAGTTTTTCTTGGCCCACTTCTGACACTTCTGGAACCATGATTTGTCGTTGGTAGCGCTGAAATTGTTGGTCGTTCATTGTTTTCCCTTATTACCTATTAGAGCTGTTAAGCAATGGCCTTTTGACTTCGTGGGGAAGCCATAATTTGATAGAAAGAATCTATCGCCAATTGTATATCATTTGCCTGTGTAATAGCACGAACCACCGCTAAGCTGCTCACTCCGGTTTGCCATACTTGTGCTGCATTATTCAAATCAATGCCTCCTATTGCTACCGTTGGAAAATCATCACCTATTAACATTTGGTACCCCGTTAACTTATTCAAACCCTGCGGTTGCGATGGCATTTTTTTGGTTGTGGTTGGGAAAATATGTCCAAGCGCAATGTAGGAAGGTTTCAGTTGCTTGGCGCGTAAAATCTCATAATAACCATGAGTTGAAATACCTAAACGTAAGCCAGCTTGATTAATCGCCTGTAAATCAGCGACTTCAATATCTTCCTGTCCAAGGTGAATGCCATAAGCCCTATATTTAATCGCAAGTTGCCAGTGATCATTAATGAATAGCTGTGCTTTATACTCTCGGCCAAGCTCTATCGCATGCTTTATATTTACTTCTAAGTCAGAGTCACTCGGATCTTTCATTCGAAGCTGAAGCGTTTTAACCCCTCGTTTAAGCAAGATTTCGATCCATTCAACTGAATCAACCACTGGGTATAAGCCGATGTTGTGTGGTATCAGTTTGAATGGAGGACAGATTTGAGGTGTAGCCGCTTGGGCTAATTGTGGAAATACGCGCGCATCAACTGGCCATGTTTCACGTGAAACATCCTGGTATTGTTTCACTGCGGCATTCGCAATGATAGCGGCATCTTCGAGTGTAAACTCCAAGCATAAACTAACAACAAACCAACAGTAATGACGAATAGTCACTTCATGATTCCACTTCATATTAAAAGTATGCAAATCAGCAGACAATCCATTCGCAAGCCTAATTTTATCCGTAAGTACATCACCATCATTTACTGCCACCGAGATTGAACTTACCCCGTTTTCAGAAGTAAGTGATACATTCGGTTCATTTTGATAGCACAAAACAAGGTCGCAACCTTCATCTTGGTTATCGACATCAAACACTGCAGAAATCACTTTAGGGCCAGATGTTAAATGAACAACTGCTGATAAATCACCTACAGGCGAGCATGTTGAAAACTCAACATCAGGCAAAATAAAACCCGCTTGCTTAACTGCTTCTACACAAGATTGAACTTGCTGTTTAAATAAAGCTTCATCGACACCATTAAAGACAAGCTTACTCATTACTTATCCTCCTGCTCTGCCAATTCTTTATGCTTTGGCTGAACCGCAGGATGATAAAGTTCAGAACCTGTCTCAAGAAATTCACGTGATTTGTCTTTCATCCCTTCTAACGGATCGCCTATCATTTTTACCTCAATAGCCTGATCAGCAGATACTTGCTCACTGTCTTTGACATACTCACGCACCTCTTGAGAGATTTTCATCGAGCAGAACTTAGGACCACACATCGAGCAGAAATGAGCAACTTTACCGGACTCTTGAGGCAATGTTTCATCGTGAAAAGCCAATGCCGTTTCGGGATCGAGCGAGAGGTTAAATTGGTCATGCCAACGAAATTCGAAACGCGCCTTAGATAAAGCATTATCACGAATTTGTGCACCAGGATGCCCTTTTGCTAAATCACCGGCATGTGCTGCAAGCTTATAAGTAATAAGCCCAGTCTTAACATCTTCTTTATTAGGTAGACCTAAATGCTCTTTTGGGGTGACATAACAAAGCATGGCACAGCCAAACCAGCCAATCATCGCGGCACCAATGCCAGAAGTAATATGATCATAGCCAGGAGCGATATCAGTAGTGAGTGGACCTAATGTATAAAAGGGCGCTTCATGGCAATGCTTTAATTGTTCATCCATATTCTCTTTGATCATGTGCATAGGAACATGACCAGGACCTTCAATCATAACTTGAACATCGTATTCCCAAGCAACCTTGGTCAGTTCGCCTAATGTACGTAATTCCGAAAATTGAGCTTCATCATTAGCATCGGCAATTGAGCCCGGACGCAGACCATCACCAAGCGACAATGCCACATCATACTGAGCACAAATCTCACAAATCTCGCGAAAATGAGTATAAAGAAAACTTTCTTGGTGATGAGCCAAACACCACTTAGCAATAATAGAACCACCACGAGAAACAATCCCCGTAACTCGCTTAGCCGTCATAGGAACATAACGTAATAGCAACCCTGCATGAATAGTAAAGTAATCTACACCTTGCTCAGCTTGTTCGATCAAAGTATCGCGCATCACTTCCCAATTGAGGTTTTCCGCAACACCATTTACTTTTTCTAATGCTTGATACATTGGAACCGTACCAATAGGGACAGGACTATTACGCAGAATCCACTCACGCGTTTCATGAATATTACGTCCAGTAGAAAGATCCATAACGGTATCGCCGCCCCAACGAGTCGACCAAACCAATTTTTCAACTTCTTCTTCAATCGAGGATGACACCGATGAGTTACCAATATTGGCATTCACTTTAATTAAAAAGTTGCGGCCAATGATCATTGGCTCAGATTCAGGATGATTAATGTTGGATGGAATGATCGCTCGCCCTTCTGCCACTTCACGGCGAACAAACTCTGGGGTAATTTCTTTAGGCAGATGGGCACCAAAGTTTTGTCCTGGATGCTGTTGGTTTAATTGCTCATCAGTGAATTTTTGACGTCCCATATTTTCACGAATCGCAATATATTCCATCTCAGGAGTAATGATCCCCTTACGCGCATAATGCAGTTGCGTCACACAGCACCCCTGCTTTGCTTTCCGTATTTTAGGTAAATTTCCGTACCTGAGTTCATCTAATGTTTCATCATTAAGTCTCTCTTGAGAAAATTCAGATGAAACAAAATCAAGATATTCAGTGTCATTACGTTCAGAAATCCACTGTTTACGTAACTTAGGTAACCCTTCATATAAGTTTATATTGTGAGTAGGATCCGTATAAACACCGGAAGTATCATAAACATGGATAGGTTTATTCGGCTCTGAGATGGGGTTATCTTTCGAGCCTCCAACCAAACTATCAGTAAGGGAGATTTCACGCATAGGTACACGTATATCAGAACGACTTCCTTGAATATAAACTTTTTGCGAATTGGGATAAGGTTGGACAGACAGGGAATCGATAAAATTCTTAGCGTCCATTCTGGCTTGTTTACGACTTGACGACATAGCATTTTCCTTTAACTGTATGAGTTAGAAGCCCGAAGGGTAAATGCTTGACGGATTTTGATGCACAAGAGTGGATCTGTAGAAACAGATACATATATAGAGGGGTAATTGTAGATAGATTACTCTTCTCTCGTTCCCTTCGCAGGTATTAGCCTGATCAGGTTCAACGGATCCCGCATAGCGGTCTCAGCCTTATGGCACTCCGACAAGTGACGTAATTATAGACAGATAAATGAATGAAATTCAATTTTTCTGATAAATTAACTCTTAGAAATACATTGAAAGCCGATCCAAGCAGCAAAAATACTAATAGTTACATTCAATAATATATTTAAGACAGCTTTAAAGAATTCACCTTGCTGAAATAAAGTCACATTATCGATTGAAAAAGTTGAGAAAGTTGTAAAAGCCCCTAAAAAGCCTAAGCCGAGAATCTGTTTCCATGGCGTAGATTCAATGGTTCCATTATTCAGAGAGGAAATAAGAAGCCCCATAAGAAATGAACCAAATATATTTACAAACAATGTTCCATAAGGAAAGGTTCTACCTAACATTAACACAAAGATTTCTGAGATTATGTAACGAGAACATGCCCCTATAGCCCCACCAAGAGCAATATAAAGCAAGACACTAAGCTGGATTAACAAGATAAAACTCCTCTAAGCTTTCATGTATCAATAAATTTTAGAAATCATGTATAGAATACCTGAACTTAATGTATAGATATATCTCCTATTCTGCTATAAAAATATACAGAGAACAAAACGGGCTCTCCATGCTTTTGAAGCATTTTCAACAGACGAAAAAAAACCTGATTCTTTCGAATCAGGTTTCTACTCTTTATCTAAGAGATATAAGTGGCGGAGTGGACGGGACTCGAACCCGCGACCCCCGGCGTGACAGGCCGGT
>NZ_JBHGNY010000023.1:0-24143 GCF_053544035.1 Vibrio sp. E150_018
ACCGACGAAAGTGCTTGCTTGAGCAATGCGTTAACACTATCTCTTTTTTAAAGAAAGAATGCCCAAAATAAATGGGTAGAATTTTTGCGCTCTACTTGACAGTGGGAGTCATACCAACGCCCCATTAAGAGGCAAAAAATAGTTGGTTAAAATAAGCGACGCAGGAGCAAAAACCAACTGTTTTTTGTCCTTTTGAGTGACTTGTTATAAGCCCTTTTTATATGACTTTGCTAGTTCACTAAAAATGGCTTTTCTTTTGTTTAAAAGATCAGATCTTACTTCGTCCATATCACTTTCAGTTAACGACTCTTTACCGTCATAGTATTTTCTTCGAAACTCTTTTAAAAACTCACCATAATCTCTTATTTGAGTCGATATATTAGTTAAACCTAGTAGCATTAATTTTGACTCTGCCACTGTTAATTTTTTAAATTGATCGAATAAATCTGATTTGGTTTTATCTAATTCTTCACTACGTTTTTCATTTAAATCCATTTCTTGAGCATTATTTCTAACCCATTCAATTACTAATGCCCAATAGCGTAATGAAACATGAGTTATTTCTTCAATATTTGTACTCACTGACTCTAGTGAATCATAAAACCTTTTACGGCTTTCTTTCTTACGTTCATTGCGATGATTTAGCCAAGTAACTAAAAATGTGCCGGTCAGTGTAATTAAACTACCTAAGCCAATTTTTATTGCTGTATCGATTACTTCAAGCTCGGTGGTTGCCATGATACTCCTTGGGCTTATAACGCCGTTTTAAGCGGCTAAAAATAGTTGGCTACAATTTGTGAGGGACGAACAAAGCCAATTGTTTTTTGTCCGACTTGAAAACTCTTGTTAAGTTACATTGTCTAACGCAAAGGTAAGCCAAAATGACTTTCCGGGATTTTCTTTTCTCTCAACAAACCAATACCATAACTCTCTAACCTGAAATGCAAGCAATGCGAATTCAACGCGCTCAGATAAGTCTTCTACTTGATTTGAAAAAGCTACAGGTAGCACATTAACCAGCATGTTTATTGCGGTGTCATTTTTTGACATCCAATACACATTTTCTCCCATAGAGAGAGTTTCATGTATTTCGCTAGTACTAAACTCCTTTTCACCTTGAAAAATGTGCGCCAAGTAATCTGACTCGTATTTTTCTAAGGATTCCCTTGGCACATTTTGTGGAGTTATGAATGACTGTATCATTGGATAATTGTTATTTTCATGTAATGACCAAAGTATTTTTTTGCAAATAACCAATTTTTCTTTCGTAATTCTTGCAAGGTCAAAAGTTAACCTCTTATATTCGTCCCATGCTTGAATAGCATCAACACAATCAAAATCTAGTGTGTAGTCACTATGCTCAACAAATATTTTATATATTTCTTCTTTGTCTACAGCACCATTTCTTTGCACAAATGATTGAATGTAATCTTTAATTATCCAATTAATACGTTCCATATTTGACCAATAGATTAAGGCAATATCTTTCCTCTTAAATATTTTCCTCAACTCGTTTTCTTGATATTCCTGAGTTTCAATTTTCCCAGAGAGTCCTGTTAAACTAGAAACTTTTGTCATACCCAAATACATCAGCATATTATTATGGATGGTGACAATTCTTTTCCAATGTTTTTCATTTAACTGTCTTGTATCAGTTGGGAAATCTCGCTCTATTAAATACTCTTTACCTCGGTCGTTCCATGATGCATGTACTATGGTATTTCGAAGGTATTTTATAGCTAGGAAATCTTTAAATATTTCGCTGTCAACAATAATGCCTTTTTCGGTAAAAGCATTTTCTAACGACTCAATTCTCTGTTTATTGGAACAATTACTTTGAAAGTAATTTCCTAAGATTCCTGTTTGATCATCTTCATTCCAGTGCTCTAGCGACGCCTCAATGGTGCCAATAGTAAACACAATTAAGATTCTTGACAGAGATGCTGTACATAAAGGCTCGAGGTTATTAACCATAGGATCTTTAATTAAGGCTTTTCTTGCTTCGATCAAATAGATTATGTCATCTGAATATGTATCGATAAATTCATTATTTTGCACGATATTACCTCAGTAACTTAACAGTGAATTAGCAAGAAACGCGGATAAACCCGAAGATTTTTCAACACGTTCACTGCTAATCCATTCATTTATCACCATAAGATACTCTAATGATGGATTTTTAAAAGCAATTAGCCGATTTTATGCGATGTAGAAAGCGAGAACTGGGTTTAACGAGCCAATTGTTATAATGACGAATGCACCATAAATGAAAAATACTATTAATTAACAATTGTTTACGGTTAAATTGGATGGACACCATTTAGAGAATAGTTCTCGCTTTCACTCAACGTTTGTTAAAAACCGAAAAATGGCATTATAACTGTATAAATACACTGTATGAGATATCCACTCCATTTTTGCTTTCAAATTAGCATTTATTCTGATGGCGGTGAGGTGCGATTCTCGTTTGAGATCCTATGCCATGTGGAATGAAAATATCGATAAAAAAGAATCATGACGCTATAGATAAAAACTGGCCTAAAAAACGAGAAGCCATTTCTTTACGTGGTACTTAGGGGTAATATACCGATATTAAAGACAATAACTTTCTGGAAGTTCCCATGAGTAACGAAAACGCCCCAACCTTTTTCTTTTTGGATTATGAAACATGGGGTGTTAGTCCAGCCAAAGACCGACCGAGTCAATTTGCTGGTGTTCGTACTGATATGGATTTCAATATCATCGGTGAGCCTTTGGTGATTTATTGCCAGCCGCCGAGTGATTATCTGCCTTCGCCTGAAGCTGCACTCATTACCGGTATCAAACCTCAAAAAGCCGTTAAAGATGGTTTACCTGAGCCAGAGTTCATCCGCCGCATCCATAAAGAGCTTGCCACCCCAAATACCATCTCACTTGGTTACAACAGCATCCGCTTTGATGATGAAGTGACACGTTATACTCTTTATCGTAATTTTTACGATCCGTATGCTTGGTCTTGGCAGAATGGTAATTCACGTTGGGATTTACTGGATATTATGCGCACTTGTTATGCATTGCGCCCAGACGGTATTAACTGGCCAGAAAATGATGAAGGCTTTCCAAGCTTTAAACTAGAACACCTTTCGGTAGCCAATGGTATTGAACACAGCAATGCGCATGATGCGATGGCCGATGTTATTGCCACTATTGAACTGGCTAAGAAAATCAAGCAAGCCCAACCGAAACTGTTCAACTACCTATTAAGTATGCGCCACAAGCGTAAACTCAATGAACTCGTCGATATTGTTAATATGACGCCGCTGGTGCATGTTTCTGGCATGTTTGGCGTTCAATGTTCCAATATTAGTTGGATCGTGCCGATGGCTTGGCATCCAACCAATAACAATGCGGTAATCACCGTTAACTTGGCAATGGATCCAACGCCGCTCATCGAGCTAGATGCTGAAACGCTACATCAACGCATGTACACCAAGCGTGATGATCTCGCACCTAATGAACTTCCTGTTCCTCTTAAACTTGTTCATCTTAATAAGTGCCCTGTTCTTGCGCCAGCCAAAACCCTCACCGCTGAAAATGCTGATCGAATCGGTATTGATCGCAAACAATGTTTAGATAATCTCGCGCTTTTAAAATCGCACCCAGAAATTCGAGAAAAGCTGATTGCTATCTACAATATTGAGCGTGAATTTAAGCAAGATAATAACGTCGATACTCAACTCTATAGCGGCTTCTTTTCACCGGCAGACAAAGCGACTATCGATATTATTCGAGAAACCGAGCCAGAAAAGCTCGCTGGATTAGATTTATCGGTAAAAGATGCTCGTATCGAACCTTTGTTGTTCCGCTATCGCGCGCGTCATTTCCCATGGACATTGACCGAAGCTGAGCAACAAAAATGGCTTGCACATTGCCGTGAGTACTATGAAAGCAATATTGAAGAGTACATGCTCAATCTTGAAAATCTCGCTCATGAGTATGAAACTGATGCTGCTAAGATCGAGATTCTAAAATCTGTCTATCAATATGTAGAATCTCTCGTTTCTTAACTCTTGTTCCGTCCTAGGAGTCCAACGTGTTCAAGCAAATGCTCAATTATGCTTTATCATTCGCACTGATTATGGTGAGTTTGTGGGCAGGTAATGCCATTCAGCACTTTTTTCATTTATCCGTACCCGGCAGCATTTTCGGCATGCTGATTTTATTCGCGCTACTGGTCTCTGGGTTAGTCAAAGTGCAGTGGGTCAAGCCCGGTGCGCAATTATTCATTCGCTATATGATCATTCTGTTTGTACCCATCAGTGTCGGCTTAATGGATCACTTCCCTTTATTGATTGATAACGCTCTCTCCATTTTTGCAAGCAGTGTCGGAGCAACGACGATCGTATTAGTATTGCTTGCACTGGGACTACAAAAAATCCTTACTAATAAAGCAAGTGAGGATAAATAATCATGTGGCTTCTACTCACCTTTGTGGTTTTCTTTGCAGTACGTTGGTTTGCCAATAAGGTAAACAATCCATTAGCTAACCCTTTACTACTAAGCATCATAATTATTATCCCCATTCTAATGGCGCTCGATGTGCCTTATGAGGTGTATTACGCACAAAATGATTGGATGACTTTTTTACTTCAGCCAGCAGTCGTCGCGCTCGCTTATCCGTTATACGAACAACTTCCACAAATTCGCCAAAATTGGAAAATCATCTTTTTAGCTTGTGGCGTAGGTAGCGCAATGTCGATGCTCACCGCTGGGCTTATTGCTGTTGCTTTACACACCGATCCAACGCTAGTAGCAAGCTTTATGGGTAAATCAGTTACCACCCCGATAGCCATGGAAGTAGGTAAAAGCTTAGGTGGTGAACCTGCTATTGCGGCAATCTTGGTGCTAATTGTTGGTGTATTTGGCTCGGTGTTTGCCTACCCTATCTATTCATTTTTAGGGGTTACGCACCCAATAGCCAAAGGGTTAACCATGGGTACGGTATCGCACGCTTTAGGTACCGCAACCTGCGCTGAAAAAGACGCTGAAGATGCGGCGTTTAGTTCTCTTGCCCTAGTGACATGCGGCATTATCACTTCAATTCTTGCCCCACTATTTTTTGCTTTCTGTCTCTGGGTTGGTGGCTTTATTGGCTAGAGCGATAAAGAACAATCTACACACTACATTAATAAGGAGCTGATTTGGCTCCTTATTTGTCTATACCCAAGTGACTTCAAGATACAGAATTCAGAGCTATCATCCAGACCTTTAGGCAAGGAAGATTGGCGAAGGAATGTAAGCACCTTCCAAACCAATCTGACGCGGTAAAAGGGGTTGGATGAAGCTCCCGAAGGGCAAGTTAAAACAAGCTTTATGCAACAAAACTCGATCTAAGTAGTGTTTTTGACTATTGAAACTACTCACTCACGCGATCTCACTCCATAATTTGACTTATTGCACAATAAATATGTAACGATTAAATATAATTACACAAAAAGGAGCTTAACCGCTCACTTATACGTGAATTACAAGGATATCAAATGACTCAATCTTTTAACCCAGAATCTGTAGCACACTTACCTACAGAGCTTGCTGATCGTATTGTTTCTCAAATGCAAAAGGCTGACTTCAATGGACACTTCTCTGCAACGGATTATCAAGCATTGTTATCACAATCGGGAATGACTGACACGGAATTTAAACTCGCCTTATTACCAATCGCGGCAACGCGTGCTTATTGTGAAATTTCTGACTTCCACGTTGGTGCTATCGCCGAAGGTCTATCTGGAAATGTTTACTTTGGAGCAAATATTGAAATTGCTGGCGTACAGTTAAACCAAACCGTTCATGCTGAACAATCAGCCATTAGCCATGCATGGATGAAAGGTGAAACAGGGCTAAAAGACATCACTATTAATTACACACCTTGTGGTCACTGCCGACAGTTTATGAATGAATTGAATGGTATTGAGAACCTATCCATTCAACTTCCTGAGCGCCCTGCTTATCGATTAGCGGAATTACTACCGGAATCCTTTGGCCCTAAAGATTTAGGCATCGAAGCTCGCTTAATGGATAACCACCAACACCGTTATCAGTTTGATAGTGATAATGCAGCGATTACCGCTGCTGTAAAAGCGTTAAATAACAGCTACGCACCATACAGCAATAATTACAGTGGTGTGGCATTACAGACACAGTCTGGTGCTATTTACTCAGGCAGTTATGCAGAAAACGCCGCATTTAACCCAAGCTTACCGCCATTACAAGTTGCGATTAACCTATTGCTATTAGCGGGTGAAGAACTGGCTAATATTGAATCCGCGGTACTAGCAGAAAATGCCAATGGAACAATTAGTCACTTAGCAGAAACCCAATCGACACTAGAAGCGATTAATCCTGATATCACGATTGATTATTTATCTATTTAAACTATCCATTTAAGTATGGATACCAAAGTTAGATGACAAACTGTCCGTAAACTGTACTCAATATGGTTTACGGACTTTTTATTAAAAGAAATTCGTTCTAACTTGTTGCGCAAACGTTTGCCCACCATTAAAATCACCCCAAATAATTACCTACTTAATAAATGGGTATCAAAATAGATCTTCTATAGGAATAAAAACATGTTTGGAACGGCGACCTCTCCTTCTGCCACAAAAGTACTTCTACTAGGTTCAGGTGAACTCGGTAAAGAAGTAGCCATTGAATGCCATCGTTTAGGCTTGGAAGTCATTGCATTAGACCGCTACACCAATGCCCCAGCAATGCAAGTTGCCCACCGCAGCTATACTGTTGATATGTTAGATGGCGATGCAATTGAAGCTATTATCGAGCAAGAAAAGCCAGATTACGTTGTTCCTGAAATTGAAGCAATTGCGACTGACAAGCTGGTTGAGCTAGAACAAAAAGGTATCAACATAGTTCCAACAGCCAATGCAACGAAACTAACCATGAATCGTGAAGGTATTCGTCGTTTAGCTGCTGAAGATCTTGGTGTAACAACCTCTCCCTACCGTTTCTGTGATACTTATGAAGAATTCAAACAAGCAGTAGAATTTGTTGCTATACCTTGCGTGGTAAAACCCATCATGAGCTCATCGGGTAAAGGCCAAAGCGTAATTAAAAGCGAAGCAGATATGGAGTCTGCGTGGCAATACGCACAAGAAGGTGGTCGTGCGGGAGCTGGTAGAGTGATCGTTGAAGGCTTTGTCGATTTTGATTATGAAATCACACTGCTAACTGTTCGTGCTGTTGATGGCGTGCATTTTTGCGCTCCGATTGGACACCGACAAGAAGATGGTGATTATCGTGAATCTTGGCAACCACAAGCCATGTCGCAAGCAGCATTAACGGCCGCTGAGCAAATGGCAGAGAAAGTGGTGAATGCTTTAGGCGGTTATGGACTATTTGGTGTCGAGCTTTTTGTCAAAGGCGATGAAGTGATTTTCAGTGAAGTCTCCCCTCGCCCGCACGATACCGGCATGGTGACTTTAATTTCGCAGGAGTTATCAGAATTCGCTCTACATGTTCGTGCATTTACTGGCTTACCAATTAACGGCATTACTCAATACGGACCAAGCGCTTCTGCGGTGATCCTAGCGGAAGGTCATTCACAAAACCTTGGTTTCACAGGACTACAAGATGCGCTTGCTGCGCCGCAAACTCAAATTCGTCTCTTTGGTAAGCCTGATATTGATGGTCGCCGTCGTTTAGGGGTTACACTGACACAACGTGACAATATTGAAAGTGCGGTTTCTGATGCCGTTGAAGCAGCAGGAAAAGTAAAAGTTAGTTTCTAGTTGCTCGTTGCTCGTTGCTCGTTGCTCGTTGCTCGTTGCTCGTTGCTCGTTGCTCGTTGCTCGAAGATAATATTGGTTTCATTATTTTCGAGCAACGATAACAACTTATGATTCAATCAACCAAACTTCTTCGGCAAAGCGAGACAACCCTCGCTTAATTCTTGGGTGTTCACTATCCCCATCATCGCGGTTTAAATGTGTCACTTTATAACCTGAAAATAAGCTTTTAACTTCTTCAGCAGGTACGCTAAACGGTGGTCCTGACATTTCCGATTGGTCATAATCCAGTGTCACTAACAAAATCTTCCCACTCGGTGCAAGTAACGATTTAATACGATCGGCGTAAGCAACACGCAACTCAGAAGGCAGTGCAATTAAAGCCGCTCGGTCATAGATACGATCAAATTGCGTCAATGGTGCAGTGAAAAAATCTCCAACATAAATCGACAACTCATCAAACTGATACAATTCATGTTGACCATTGAGTGGCGTAACCATTGGGGTATAAAAATGTTCAGCAAAAAAGGCTCGCACCGCGATATTACTAAGCTCCACCCCTGTCACTTCATTGTGTTTTTGTGCAAGCCAAACCAGATCTTCTGTTTTTCCACATAAAGGAACCAGAACAGAATGATTTTGCTTAGCAGATACTAGTTTCCAAAATTCAATCAAAAGTGGATTCACATCTTCTAAATGGAAACCAATTTTATTTTCCGCCCATTTATTATGCCAAAATTCTTGATCTTGCATCATTCACCTATAAAAATTTGATAATAAAAAGGCCACCTCAATAGGGTGACCTTCTTTCTTCCAGTGACTATCGTGTTTTTATTTTTCTATCTTAATATTTTCAACACGAGCTTTCAGTTTTTGCCCTGGTCGGAATGTTACAACACGACGAGCAGAAATTGGAATATCTTCACCAGTTTTAGGGTTTCGTCCAGGCCTTTCACTTTTATCACGTAGATCAAAGTTACCAAAACCAGACAATTTAACCTGTTCACCATTTTCTAGTGCTTTACGAATTTCTTCAAAAAACACTTCAACTGTATCCTTGGCATCACGTTTACTATAACCAAGTTTTTCGAACAGGTTTTCAGCCAAATCGGCCTTAGTGAGCGCCATAAAACATCCCTCAATTTATCACTACCATAGTGGCAGTATTTATAGCATTAGTACGTAGTTAGCAAGCTTAAAGCTAAGTATAACTTCGAAAGTGTAAGCCAACCTTATGATTATCGCCAAATTTTTTTGGTCGTTTGTATAAAATTTACTTTAGAATTTCTTTTTAAAGTCGCTATTCATATACTAGCAGATAGTTAATAAAACCAAATATAAGAGAATTTTCAGTTAAATAAATTGCATTATTGAATAATGTTCAGTTATTACCCCTACATTTAACTTTTATTAAGAAGTGAGAAAAAACTCAAACTTTAGATATGTTATCAAAATAAAATCAACAAAAGCAAAGCCTTAAATTGTCTACAATACTAGATGAAGCATCATGTCAATCCGTCTTTGTCTGCTTTTTAATGCATTGGGTGAATATGAAAAAGCCAACACCTCAATGGAAGTGGTGGCTTGTAGTAAAGAGAATACATTATTTAGTTAGATATAAATCTCGTGTATAGCGGTGATCAGAAGCATTATCTTGGCTATATCCGCCAACCTTCTTGTTTTTCAATACCGAACGTGTATAGAAATAAACTGGGATAGCAGGCATTTCATCGGCAAAAACTTGTTCTGCTTTTTGATATAAAGCGTTACGCTCTTGCTCTGATTTCGCCGAGGATGCTTGTTTTAATGCCTCATCATACTCAGCATTACTCCAACCTCCGTAGTTCAAACCTTCAGAATCAAAGTAGGATAAGAAAGTCGAAGCTTCATTGTAATCCCCCATCCATGCATAACGCGCTACAGAAAAGTTACTTGAAGATAACGTTTGTAAAAAGGTCTTCCACTCTTGGTTAGCAATCTCTACTTCAGCCCCTAAATTTTTCTTCCACATTGAGGCCATCACAATGGCTAACTTTTTGTGTGATTCACTGGTGTTATACTCAAGTTCAAACTTCAATGGATTCGCGTGATCAAAACCCGCTTCTTTAAGTAAGGCTTTCGCTTTTTGATTACGTTCTTGTTGTGACATTTCTGCCCATTCTAATTTAGGTACTTCAAAACCAGAGACTGCTGGAGGTGTGTTGGTATAAGCGGGTAACTGCCCTTGCCCTAAAATTCGTTCAACCACCACATCACGATCTATTGAATACGCCAGTGCTTTGCGAACTCTTTCGTCATCAAATGGCTTTTTTTTCATATTGAATAAATAATAATACGTTCCCAAAGAAGGCATGGTTAGTAGCTCATCTGGTCGCTCTTTTTTAATCATTTGATATAGCTCAAGAGGCACAACATTGGTGATATCAATTTCACCTGTTCGGAAGCGATTATATTCAGCATTAACATCTGAAATGGGTAAATAAGTAACTTGATTAATGACTGTTTCTTTGTCGTTCCAATATTGAGGATTTCTTTCTAAGACAAGCTTTTCGTTGATCACCCAGTCAGCCAGTTTGTATGCCCCACTCACCACAATATTCTCGGGTTTTGTCCAAGCTTCTTGGTATTGTTTAACGACTTTTTCGGGAAGAGCAAAAGTACTTTCATGTACCAACATCTTTATAAAATGTGGCACCGGCTTTGTTAAGTTCACTTGCAACGTTTTAGCATCAATGGCTTTTACACCCAGACTATCGCTAGTCGCATCGCCCTTAGTGATTTTATCTGCATTGACAATATTCGCCATTGAAACGTACCAAGAATATGGTGCGCCAGTTTTAGGATTCACAATACGTTGTAAAGCAAAAACAAAGTCATCAGCAGTAATGGGGTCACCATTTGACCATTTAGCATCACGTAAATAGAAAGTGTATTGTGTGCCATCTTCAGAAATATCCCACCGGGTAGCCAATGCGGGAATAATATTCCCGTGAAGGTCTTCGGTAACTAATCCTTCAAACATATCTGAAATAACACGCGAGCTTGCGGTATCGGAAGACATAGTAGGATCAAGAGTTGGAACTTCGTCACCATTACCTCTTACTAATTTTTGTTCTTCAGCAAGTTGAACTCCTGCGGGGACTTGAGCGGCAAAAGTTGGTGCCGTTAGGCATACGGCAATAGAAGTGACTAACAAGCCTTTTGTAATTTGGTGCATCTGATTTCCTTATATTTTGATTCCTGTATTCTCCATGAATACAAGGTATAGCTGCATCTGTCGACTCTACGGTCAATTGTCAGATGATTCAACCATGTAAACAGTATTCAACATTCAATTAAATACATAACCCATTTTTATATCAAAATAATATATACCCAAGTGACTTCAAGATGAAGCTCTCGAAGGGCAGTGAATGAGATGCTTGTAACAGATTTAGATAGAAGGAGTATTTGAAATTCAATAGACAAAAAATCCGCTCTTATTTTCACAAGAGCGGATCTGATTATTTCGACATTAATTCACTATTAATCGCGTAATGTTGCACCAAATTGCTCAGTCAAAGCTGCAACAATTGCATCAACAGAAGCCGCGATATCGGCATCTTCTAATGTACGCTCGGTAGACTGTAGATTTAGAGCAATTGCAAGACTCTTATTGCCTTCTTCGACACCTTTACCTCGGTACACATCAAACAGTTTTGCGCCAGTGAGAAGTTCACCGCCGTTAGCAAGACATGCACTTACAATGTCACCACTTGTAACGTCTTCTTTCACAACCACCGCGATATCACGACGGTTAGCTGGGAATTTAGATAAGCTTACTGCTTCTGGGATCACACGAGAATCAATCGCTGACCATTCGATTTCAAATACGATAGTACGACCATTTAAGCCAAACTTACGCTCAAGCTCTGGGTGAACTGTACCGATCACGCCTACCGGTTCGCCATCAACAACAATCGCTGCTGATTGACCAGGGTGAAGCGCAGGATGACTAACAGGCTCAAAGCTATACGCTATTTCATTTGATGTCAGTTCAAGAATCGCTTCTAAATCACCTTTCAGATCAAAAAAGTCAACCGTGTTGGTTTCAATATCCCAATGCTCTTCAGATCGAGTACCAGCAATAACACCTGCTAGCATAGGCTCTTGACGCATGCCGTTTTCAGCAGATTCACAAGGAATAAAACGTAAACCATATTCGAATAAACGAACGCGTGGTTGCTGACGTTTTTGGTTATGAACCACAGTGTTTAATAGACCTTGGATTAAACCAAGACGCATCGCTGACATTTCTACTGAAATTGGGAACGGTAGAATTAACGGCTCAACATCCGGTACGATCAGTTTTTGTTGCTCAGGCTCAACGAAGCTATAGGTAATCGCTTCTTGGAAACCACGGTCAACTAACAGATTACGAACACGTTTAAGAGGCAGGTTCGCTTCTTTATGATCGTTCATACTAAGCCCAGCAACGGGTGCCTGATTTGGAATGTTGTCGTAACCGTAGATACGCCCCACTTCTTCAATCAAATCTTGCTCAATTGCAATATCAAAACGCCATGTTGGAGCAACCGCGGTCCAGCCTTCTGCACCGTTTTCAAGAGACGTCGTTTCAACTGTCATACCTAGACGCTCTAATATCTCAACCACATCACTATCTGCAATATGGTGACCTAGTAGGTTATCAAGTTTAGTACGACGTAATGCTACTTTATTTGGTTTAGGTAAATCGGCTTCAGATTCAACCGTTACAATAGGTGCCACTTCACCACCGCAGATTTCAACAAGCAGTTCAGTTGCACGTTCCATTGCGCTTGCTTGTAGTGCGTAATCCACACCACGTTCAAAACGCATTGAAGAATCGGTATGTAAACCATAGCTACGAGCGCGACCACGGATATGATCCGGTGCGAAGAATGCACACTCAAGTAGTACATCTTTAGTTTCAGCCGTTACGCCAGACTCTTCACCACCGAAAATACCTGCGATAGCCAAAGCTTTATTTTGATCAGCAACCACTAGAGTATCTGCGTTTAATTTCGCTTCCGTCCCATCAAGTAATGTTAGCTTCTCGTCTTGCTCAGCCATACGAACCACGATACCACCTTCGATCTTGGTAAGATCAAACGCGTGCATTGGTTGGCCTTGCTCCAATAGAACGAAGTTAGTGATATCAACCACTGGATCGATAGAACGAATACCACAGCGACGCAGTTTTTCTTGCATCCAAAGTGGTGTCTGAGCTTGAGCATTCACATTCTTAACCACACGGCCAAGGTAACGTGGGCATGCAGCCGGTGCTTTTACTTCAATTGAAACGGTATCATCAATCGCAGGAGCAATGGCATTAACAGAAGGCTCTGTAACATCAGTGCGGTTTAATACACCAACTTCACGTGCCATACCACGAACGCTGAAACAATCCGCGCGGTTTGCGGTTAGATCAACATCAATAGTCACATCATCAAGTCCTAAGAATTCACGGAAATCCGTACCGACAACGGCATCATCAGCCAATTCCATAATGCCATCAGATTCTACGTCGATACCAAGTTCAGTAAATGAACACAACATGCCGTGTGATGGTTGACCACGTAGTTTGGCTTTCTTGATTTTAAAATCACCCGGAAGAACCGCGCCTACCGTTGCAACCGCGACAGTTAAGCCTTCACGACAGTTTGGTGCACCACAAACGATGTCTAGTAATTCTTCTGCGCCAATATCGACTTTAGTGACTCGTAATTTGTCAGCATCTGGATGTTGACCACACTCCACTACTTTACCGACTTTAACGCCCGTAAAGCTGCCCGCAACAGGAAGTACGTCATCGACTTCTAGACCAGCCATTGTAATTTGATGTGTTAGTTCGTCAGTTGCAACCGCAGGGTTAACCCACTCACGAAGCCATGATTCGTTGAATTTCATTGTGATTAATCCTCTCGGTTACTTGAATTGTTTAAGGAAACGAAGATCGTTTTCAAAGAACGCACGTAAGTCATTTACGCCGTAACGCAACATGGTTAAGCGCTCTACGCCCATACCAAATGCGAAACCCGAGTATTGTTCAGGATCAATGCCAACACTACGAAGCACATTAGGGTGAACCATGCCACAACCTAATACTTCTAACCATTTGCCATTTTTACCCATTACATCCACTTCTGCAGAAGGCTCTGTGAATGGGAAATATGAAGGACGGAAACGCACTTGCACTTCTTCTTCAAAGAAATTACATAAGAAATCGTTCAAGATGCCTTTAAGCTGAGCAAAGTTCACATTTTCATCCACCAGCATACCTTCCACTTGGTGGAACATTGGCGTATGCGTTTGGTCGTAATCGTTACGATATACACGGCCCGGTGCAATAAAACGGAATGGTGGTTTGCCATTTTCCATCGTACGGATCTGAACACCGGAGGTATGAGTGCGTAACATAAGATCCGGATTAAAGAAGAAAGTATCGTGGTCAGTACGTGCTGGGTGATCGTCTGCAATATTCAACGCATCAAAGTTATGAAATGCATCTTCAATTTCAGGCCCCGCTTCAACGTTAAAGCCAAGCTCACCAAAGAACTGCTCAATACGCTCAACGGTGCGAGTGACTGGGTGTAAGCCACCATTTTCAATACGACGACCAGGTAGAGAAACATCAATCGTTTCCGCAGCAAGTTTTACTTCAAGTTCCGCACGTTGTAGTGCGTCTTTACGAGCGGCAATGGCCTGTTGTACTAAGCCTTTTGCTTTGTTGATCTCTTGACCAGCGCTACGACGTTCTTCTGGTGGAAGTTTACCTAAGCTTTGTAATTGAAGGGTTAATTCCCCTTTCTTACCTAAGACTTGTACACGCACATCTTCTAGTGCCGCGACAGAGTCTGCCTGCTCTATTGCTGCCGTTGCATTGGTAATGATTTGTTCTAATTGCATCGTTTCCTCACCTACCATTCGGTAGTCTTGTGGATAGTTCAGTTCCTAATTGGCTTAACATCTGCCATTTTGCTCAACATCTTTATCACGAATCATTTTTACAACAATTCGTGTATTAAAAAAGTTATGCAAAATGGCAATCTTGCTCATCATGATAAAAAGCCAGTGAAAATAGCTTTATACCCAAGTAAGCTCAAGGTGCAAGTTTCAGCAAGAATAAAACAAGCTTTAGGCAAGGCAAATTGAATATGATCATAGTCATTCTATCTCTGTTCAATTTAACGCAACATAAAGCTTGTTTTAACTTGCCCTTCGGGAGCTTCATTCAAACCTCTTCTTTTTATAAGAGATAGGCCGCGTCAGATTGGTTTGAAAGGTGCCTACATTCCTTCGCCAATCTTCCTTGCCTAAAGATTTGGATGATAGCTCTGAATCCTGCATCTTGAAGTCACTTGGGTATATATAGTAATGAATGCAGCCCACAAAGCCAAACTGAAATCCTATGAAATACGGCTTTATTTTTGTTCATAATTTATTTGTCATGTCTATTTACGATGTCATGCTCAATGTTTATCCATTTACAGTCCAAGTATAAATATACTCAGGTGAATTCTGCACCTTAACGTCACTTGAGTATATAAAGCCAATCAGTGAAATTAAATCGCTCTTATTGGGTTTTGTTATCGTCAATTAGTAACCAAACTAACTCGGGCTTCTCAACTACGTCATAAATACCTTCACACCACCTAGTCGTTCAATTTCATCTTCGTGAATTCTCATCCATTTTTATGTTAAACCACTTCGAAATGCAGGTTTTTTTATTTCATTCATGATTATGCCTTTCGTATTTATCCGCCGTTTATTTAATCTGATAGATAATATTGTACCGTAGAAACTACACGGATTTTTTTAATATAAGGCGTATTCTTGTCTCTTGGTGAAATCGTAAATTGACCTTGTGATGCTTGCTTAATTTTACCTAGTTGACTATCGGAATCTTTAGCAAACTTTTCCGCCACTACGCGGGCGTTTTTAGTGGCTTCTTCAATCATGCCTGGTTTAATTTCGTTCAGACCTGTGAAGATATATTCGGGTTGAGATGAATAACTGTCACCGCTGAACACAATCCCTTGCTTGCCGAGTTCTGACATTTCAGCCATGACATTTCGCACAATATCGATTTTATTTGAGTAAACCGTCACGGTTTGATTAGCGGAATAGCGAAATTCAGCACGAGAATTATCCCCCCATTGTTGAGCCGATTTATCAACAATAGCAGGAGCACTAAAACTGATTTCATCAGGAGAAACACCTTTTAATAAAAGGAAGGCTTTAATTTTTTCGGTGCTTTTATCTACTTCATTATAAAGTGAAGATAAGTCATTATTAGCTAAAGTAAATTGGATCGGCCAAATCACCACATTGGCCTCGACTTCTTTCTCTGCCAGTCCTTTCACGTTTACGCTGCGTTCATATTGTTTATATTCAATAGCAGACGCCCCAAGTTGGTAACCTAACAAAACCAACCCAATGCAAATGAATGCGCCGAGTAACAGTGCTGGAATCGTTTTATTATTGGAGGATATATTGGTCATATCTATTCCCTTACTTATTAATCAATGAATTGAAATCACGTCGAGAAAGCGGTGCTCACAACAGATTTTAGACGAAGTAGTAATCAAATGATATGAACTCATCTACACATATTCTCAGGTGACTTTAAGATGCAGAGTTCGAAGCTATTATCCAAGCCTTTAAACAAGGAAGATTGGCAGAGGGATGTAAGCATCTTTCAAATCAATCTGATGCAACCTATCCCTTATAAAAAAAAGGGTTTTGGACGAAGCTCGCGAAGGACAAGTTAAAATTCGCACTTTGAAGTTATTTGGGTATATACCCAATAACGCAGTACAATGCTGACCGATTAAATTCACGAGCAGAACCATGAAGTTAAGTAAACGCCTACAACATATTGAATCTATGATCTCAGATCAGTATTACCAACATATATGGGATTGTTGCTGTGACCATGGTTTTTTAGGTGCCTCACTGCTACAACGCCAAGCAGCCCCGTTTATTCACTTTGTCGATATCGTTCCCGAGTTAACGTCATTAGTACAAACACGCTTAGAGCAATTCTTTCACGACGGCCCATCTCAATGGCAAGTCTATTGTCAAGATGTCAAAACCCTCCCGCTAGAAAAGTATTCCGGTAAACAACTGGTCATCATTGCCGGTGTGGGTGGCGATTTAATGATGGAATTTATCCAAGCATTACAACAGCAATATTTTCATTTAGAGATCGACTACCTGTTATGCCCGGTTTATCAACAATTTAACCTGCGCCGAACCTTAATCAATTTGAATATGAGCTTAAAGCAAGAAAAGCTCATCGAAGATAACGGCCGATATTATGAAATTTTACATGTGTCTAACGAAGCGCCTCAAAGCCCACAAGATAATATTCATCCTGTTGGTGAGCAGATTTGGCACTATTCCAATCAAGAACAAGCTAAACTAAATAAGCGCTATCTCCAAAAGACACTTGCCCATTATTCGCGCATGCAGCAAAACACGCCTACGCACGCTCAATTGCCTTTGCAGTGGTACTCTCACATTCGTCAAAAATTAGACTTTCTCGATTAAAAACAAGATAATCAACAAGCATGTATACAATGATTGATTTTTTTGTATTTAAAACTCATCGATTTAAAAACCAAACAAAAAATATAAAATTAACTTAAAAACAATACATTAAGTGGTTTCTCACCATTTTTATTATCGCTTAAGACAGAAATTAAAATCAATTTTATGTGCGCTACAGCCAAACATTACAGAAAGATTGTTTACAATTACTATGTGCATTTTAATATAGCGCTATACTGTTTCTGTTCCGAACCAAGCAAATATTGCTCGTAGAAAAAGAGTCCGACAATGAATAACGATAAACGCCCCCTATATATTACCTACGCAGGCCCAGTATTAATGGCCACCCCTCTTCTTAATAAAGGTAGCGGCTTTACCTTTGAAGAAAGAAAAGAATTCAACCTAGAAGGTTTACTACCTGAAGCAACAGAAACTATTCAAGAACAAGTAGAGCGTGCTTACCTACAGTATCAAGCATTTGAAAATGATATGGATAAGCACATTTATCTACGTAATATTCAAGATACCAACGAAACCCTCTTCTACCGTTTAGTGCAAAATCATATCTCTGAAATGATGCCGATTATCTACACGCCAACGGTAGGCGCGGCTTGTGAGAATTTCTCGAATATTTATCGCCGTGGTCGTGGCTTATTTATTTCTTATCCAAACCGTGATCGCATTGACGACTTGGTTAACAACGCCACCAGCCAAAATGTAAAAGTGATCGTGGTCACCGATGGTGAACGTATTTTAGGGCTTGGTGACCAAGGTATCGGCGGTATGGGTATTCCAATCGGTAAGCTTTCTCTTTACACCGCGTGTGGTGGGATCAGCCCAGCTTATACTCTACCTATCGTACTCGATGTGGGTACCAACAATCCGCAACGTCTTGCCGACCCTATGTACATGGGTTGGCGCCATACGCGTATTACTGGCGAAGAATATGACAAATTTGTCGATGATTTCATGCAAGCTATCAAACGCCGCTGGCCTGATGCTCTTATTCAGTTCGAAGACTTTGCGCAAAAAAATGCTATGCCGTTACTTGAGCGCTATAAAAATAAAGTATGTTGCTTTAATGATGATATTCAAGGCACAGCAGCGGTCACGGTTGGTTCATTAATCGCAGCTTGTCATGCGGCAGGTAGTAAGCTTTCTGAGCAACGAGTCACCTTTGTTGGTGCAGGTTCTGCCGGTTGTGGTATTGCAGAAGCAATTATTGCACAAATGGTGTCAGAAGGATTATCCGATGAGCAAGCCCGCGCTCAAGTTTACATGGTTGACCGCTGGGGCCTACTACAACAAGGCATGAAAAACCTTCTGGATTTCCAACAGCGACTTGTTCAAAAGAATAAACACCTAACAAAGTGGCAAAGTGATGAACAAGGCTACTCTCTACTAGACGTCATGCGTAATGCTAAACCAACAGTATTAATTGGTGTTTCTGGCGTACCAGGCTTATTCAGCCAAGAAGTCATTGAAACCATGCATGCACATTGTGAGCGCCCTATTATCTTCCCACTATCAAATCCGACAAGTCGCGTTGAAGGGACTCCACAAGATATTTTCCAATGGACAAATGGTAAAGCGCTGATCGCAACCGGCAGCCCCTTTGCGCCAGTGAAATTTGAAGGCCAAGATTACCCAATTGCCCAATGTAATAATAGTTATATTTTTCCGGGGATTGGTTTAGGAGTACTTGCTGTTTCTGCATCACGTGTTACCGATGAAATGTTGATGGAATCCAGCCGAGCGCTTGCGACTTGCTCACCACTCGCTTTAAAAGGTAAAGGGGCATTACTACCACCATTAGAAGAAATTCATACAGTATCGAAGAAAATTGCTTTTGCTGTAGCGAAAAAAGCCATCGAACAAGGGGTAGCACTTTCAATCACAGATGATGCGATTGAAGCGGCAATTGAAAATGGTTTTTGGCAACCTGAATATCGTCGTTATAAACGTACCGCATTCTAATTAGCTCTCTATAAAGTCTAAAACGATAACTTAGATGCCTATAAATTAGACAATAATGACAAGCTAATGTAAGCCCACTTTAATATTCAAACAAAGTGGGCTTTTTTATTTTTCACCGTATAATTACGCTGCTATTATCGAACATCTTAAAATACTCCACATAACAGGTAATATGGTATGGATGCTAACATGACAATAAACCGAAATTTTTTATGTGGAACATACTCATTTTTCATCACTCTCGAACATAGTCTTTAACTCTATGATCATAAGCCAAGATCGACTGCAATTAATACTAAAATGGCTAACCAGAAGCTTAACCACTCTGGGGATTGTATTTGTGCTCTTTCTCAGTAGCATTGTACTAATTGATCGGCTAATCAGTTGGCAAACACAAGATGCTATTTATCACGATATAACGGATGTCCCCCTATACAACCTTGGTCTAGTATTAGGCACCAGCAAATATATTGGCCATACTTTAAATACCTATTACTCACATCGAATTGAAGCGGCGATTGAACTGCACCGTAGAAAAAAAGTGACAGACTTCCTACTTAGTGGTGATAACGCACACCGATCCTATAATGAACCATGGACAATGAAGCGAGATTTGCTTAAAGCAGGTATTAAAGAAAAGAATATTCATCTTGATTATGCAGGTTTTAGAACTCTAGACTCTATCGTTCGAGCAAAAGAGGTTTTTCTTGCTGATAATTTTTTAATTATTACTCAAGACTTTCATTGTGAACGAGCGCTCTACATCGCTCAATATTACCATATTAACGCTCAATGTTTGGCAGTTCCCGGCCCTGTTGAAACATCCGGTTTATCCATTCGTATTCGTGAAGTTTTTGCCAGAACAAAAGCATTTTTAGATTTGTATATTTTACACTCACAACCTAAATTTTTTGGCCCAATCAGTCCTATTAAAAATACCAACTCACAAGGTTCAATTACCAATTTTAAAACAGACAATAGCGAAAATGAGCCTGTAGAAAATTAGATTAAATGAGCTTTTCTAGCACTTTCACGCGATTACGACCATTGCTTTTGGCATGATATAAAGCTTCATCTGCCCTAGCGATCATTTCTGTCACGCTTTCACCTGCTGTCATTTCGGTAACACCAAAGCTACAAGTCAATACTCCTACTTCAGGCCATTGATAACTTTCAACCATAGAACGAATGCTCTCAGCAACCTGTGAAGCTCTATCAATATCTGCGTTAAGACAAAAGACAATAAACTCCTCACCACCCCAACGAACTAAACGATCACCTTCTCGTAGCTGCCCATGAACTAATTCAGCAAACTCACGAAGCACTCGGTCACCAACATTATGGCCGAAAGTATCATTCACCGCTTTGAAGTGGTCTAAATCAACATAGATTATAGATAATCTTCCCGTCCCCCATCGAACTCGGCGTGCAAGATTGTCTAACCATTCACGAATCGCTCTGCGATTGCATGCCCCAGTAAGCTCATCTTTCGTGGCAATCAAAGAAACTTCGGTATATTTAGTTTCTAAAGCTTTATTCAACTTATTCAAATGTGCAGCATAGACGGCCATTTTTCGAACTCGCTTTCTCGATTGGAATAACTCATAAAACAAGAATGCTAATGCAGCAGAGATCCAAGTAGATAGCAAAACTAAAGCAAAGGTCTGTGGGCTTAAATAGTCACCTTTAAAAATGATTTTATTCACCGTAATTGTATGATCACCAATTACTGATCCTGAATCTGTCGCGATTTGAATTCTAGAGACGTTATCCATTTTTACACCAGACTCTTCAATTGGCACATTGTAATCAAACAACCACCAAGTCAGAACTTGAAACTTATCATAACCAATCTCTTTACCGCCTTGGCCAAACCCAGCATGATACTCAATCCCATTATATTTAAGTGTATTATCATCTTTAGGATCAAAGACCCTCGGTTCATAGTTCCTAATATTTACTCTAACTTTTGCCGTATCCTCTTGTACCCCTTGATAGTCAATATCAAGGAATACACGATCATAGCCAGACAAATCAACACCCTGAGTAACATCGTCTGATAAGCTAATAATCATTTCACAATAAGGCCATGGATAATTACTTTTCATAAGCCGACAAGACATGATTGGCACATCACCATCTAGGTTTAAGCTTACTTGACTATTCCCTCCCACCAAATTATCAGACGCCACTTTATACGGGTAATCTTTAGGCGACATCTCAAGCATTTTATTATGGCCAAAAAAGTAATAACCGATTGATAGAAATACGTTAAGCACAATAGTTACAAATACAATTTTAATGTAAAGTTTATTGAGCATTTTCATTCCTTGTAAATTCGTATTCTCATATGGATTAAAGTATAGATTCTTTAATCCATATGAGAATTTTGGCCTATATGATTCATTGAGTTAACACTCGAAACTCTAACTAAATATTTGCATATCATATACTTACAACTAAAACCGTCAGGGTTACTACAACATAAAAGGGATAATAGACATACAATCTACTGTGATAATTAAATCATTAACTAAGGCGCTATGAGTATAAAGCCAACTAAAATTTCGATAGACTAGACAAAATTAAAAATCATGGTCAAAAATATGTCGCTAAACATCACTGGAACCCTATCTAAACTTAACTCTCGCTTAAACTCAGAGCAAGCCAATCAGGTTGAATATGCCTTACTGGTTGGTGAAGAAAAAATCGCGCTCAACCCTTATATTGGTCAAACCATTACCCTAACTCACACTGGCAATATTTTCTGCTCATCGTGTGGTAAAAAAACCAAGAAAAGCTATTCTCAAGGCCATTGTTTTGTATGCATGAAAAAACTGGCAAGCTGTGATATGTGCATTATGAAACCGGAAACCTGCCACTACGATCAAGGCACTTGCCGCGAACCGATATGGGGTGAAGAAAATTGCATGGTCGATCACTACGTCTACCTTTCAAACACTTCAAGTATAAAGGTGGGCATTACTCGCCACACTCAGATCCCAACCCGTTGGATTGATCAAGGTGCGACCCAAGGCCTACCAATTTTTAAAGTGAAAACGCGCCATATTTCAGGCCTAATCGAAGTTGAATTAGCTAAGCACATTGCCGATAAAACTAACTGGCGCACTCTATTAAAAGAAAATGGTGAAGATCTCGCATTAGAAGAAAAATTCGCCCAGCTATTGCCTTTGATCCAGCCGACGATTGATGAAGTGAAAAAACAATTTGGCGATGATGCTATCAACGTTTTATCTTCCGAGGTTACCCCGATTTGTTATCCGGTAGAGCAGCACCCAGTCAAGATTGTCTCGCATAACTTTGACAAGAACCCTGTTGTGACGGGTCAGTTACAAGGTATCAAAGGGCAATATTTAATTTTAGATACTGGCGTGATTAATATCCGAAAATTCACCTCGTATGAAGTGACATTTAACGATTAAGCAAAAGAAACAGCCACCAAATAGAGGAATATGAACTCGATTTAGTGGCTTATTTACTAATGAAGATCAATCCACCCACTTATCACGAGAGGTGAAACCGTCGATGAAAACCATTGGGGTCATTTTATTGATAGTTTCTTTAGCTTGAGATTTAAAGGTAGCTTTTTCTTTTTCTGAAGGAATCGGTTTTTTAGTTGCTTTCCTATAAGGTTCTAGGGTACTTGAACCATTAAAATTAAACTTTAATAAATAATAATAATAATAAGCATCAAAACTATCACTATCATATTTTTCATTGAAGAAATTTGTCACCCCAGACTTTGAACCTAATAATATTGCATTTTTAGAAACTTCACCTTTAACACTCGGATTAAACTTGGCATATTTTTTAAAGGCTGGAATATAATTATTGTTTACCATAATTTCAAACAAACCAGTTATCATTTTTTGTTCTTTTGATGTAAGCGCTTTGTTTTTATAATCCCCAGCATTTAAATCCCAAATCAAAATAGCATCAACATAATCCATCAAAGGTTGGTAGTAATGATTCTCCGCAAACCGAATCACTTCTTTGATGTAATGCTGACGAGTTTCTTCTGAATGCGTGAAATTATAATTATTTGAAAAATACGTTTCATGCTTAATCACTGAACCATCGGGCTTTAGCATTCTTAATAAGAAATATTGCGCTCGCACATCACCTTGTTTGGCTTTTTGCCTAAACATCTCAATCGCTTTTGTTAAGTTCTCTTGTGTACAAACTTTGTCACCAAAATAAGCAAGGCATCCTTCCGCTTCTGGTGATAGCTCAAACTGCGCATAAGCATTTCCAGCTTTTGCTGCCTCTTGATATAACCGAATAGATTTTGGAATAGATTTTACACTTGCCATGTAAATCATTTTGGAATACCAGAACTGTGCTTCTGGATCTTTGTTGTCTAAAAGAGGTTCCAAGTATTTATAGGCTTCTTTATTATTCCCATATTGAATATTCACCAAAATATCGTACAGCTTATCTCCCGGTTTCACGGTACTGGAAATGTATGGGTCATCCGATTTTTTATTAATATTGGCATCAATAAATGGCTGAAAAAGCGCAATATCGTCTTCAGGGTTTGGCGTGTAGTCATTACAGCCCATGAGCCCAAGCGTGAAAACACACAATACTGCACTGATAGATAACTTAAGATAACGCGGCATTAGCACTAATCCACCCACTCATCACGAGAGGTGAAACCGTCGATGTAGACCATTGGGGTCATTTTATTGATAGTTTCTTTAGCTTGAGATTTAAAGGTAGCTTTTTCTTTTTCTGAAGGAATCGGTTTTTTAGTTGCTTTCCTATAAGGTTCTAGGGTACTTGAACCAT
>NZ_JBHGNY010000024.1:0-16766 GCF_053544035.1 Vibrio sp. E150_018
ACCAGTCGGACTCAGAAGAGATTTACCTGCACGCGCAAAAAGACTTTAGGTCTGAAACACTCAATGACCACATTACTGACGTCAACCACGACCAGCATTTAACGGTTGAGAACGACCAATTCACTCAGATTAAAAACAATCACAATCTAACGGTAGAAGGTGAAAGTCGTACCAAAATCACCAAAGATCAAACTTTTGTGATTGATGGCAGTATGCATGTGAAATCCGGCTCTGTGATCGTTAATGAAGCCACTAATGAAGTACACATTAAAGCAGGCAATAAAGTCGTCATGGAAGCGTCCGCAGAAATTACCGTCAAAGCGGGTGGCAGTTTTGTCAAAGTGGATGCAGCAGGTGTGCATTTAGTTGGCGCGGGCGTGAATATCAACTCTGGTGGCAGCGCAGGGAGTGGCAGTGGCTTTAGCAGTTCAATGCCGACACTACCAAATGGTGTCGAGCCAGTAGTCGCACCTGAGCCGGCTGTACTTCCTGTGCATCAATCCTCAGTAGAATCGGCGGTGGTTAAACCTTGTGAGCAAGGGAAAACATCATGATGGCGGTTGATCTTTCTCAATGGTTACAAGAGCAAGCCGAATTAAACAAAACCGTTTATGCGATTGTTGATCCACAATCTGCGCATCAACCTCATGTGGCTTTTTGCCAGTGTGACGGGCAAGAAGGTGCGCCTTTATTGACGCCAAGAGAGTTAAGTAATCCGCCTGATGGTCCATGGTTACTACCCGTTAATACTGCTTTTATGCAATGGTGGCAGCAAGATGAGCATGCCAACAGTGGTATTTTGATAGCCAGCGGTTCAACACTTGATGAAACTAGAATGCATTTTTCCAGTCTTTTTCAAGCCATTATGTTCGGTGAAATGGTGTTTTTTCCGTTTTATAAACCAGCTTATCTGGGAGATATGTTACCTCGCTTAGCACCAGAAGATCTGACATTACTTTTATCTGATTATTCAGCTTTGCTGCATCACAACAATGAGTGGCAGCATTGGCAATCAACCACGCCACCCACTATTTATCAGTCACAAGCCGCGCCTTGGTGGATAATAAAAGAACATCACTTAGACCCAACCCCAAACCTAGCATTGCTCACCACTAATGTAGAAAGCTGGTTGTGGCAACATCAACCAGAATTGATGCAAAAACGAATAGAGCAAAATCAACCTGATTTCAAATTGGTTTTTCAGGGACATTTTGCGTCATTAGAAGAATCGGCAACCGTTCAGGCCAAAACCTTATCCGCCAGTATTTTAACCCTTTATGGGCAAGAGACATTAATGCAAAGATTTACTCAAGAATCTATTCAAGCACTGAGAGATGATGAATTGCTGTTTGGTTTGAAAAACATCTTCAACCAATTACAAGGAGAAGCATAATGGCGATGGAAATGTACAACTACTGCGTGTTATGTAATCCAGAAAAGAATTGGTTAGAGGTCGAGTTTCGCAGTGAGAACGATGAACCAATAAAAAACCTAAAAGTCACCATTACCAACCCCAGCACACTACAAACTCATCAAATGATAGCTCACCAAGGCCATTGTATTTTTGGTGATATTGCTGCCGGAGAATGGGTAGTCAGTGTTGAGACAGAGAGTTTACTCTCCATCGTTGAACAATACGCCAGCCGTAAAGAGGGAGAAACTTCCCCCGTAAAATCAAGAGCGGAAAGCAAGCAAGGTGCAGCCCATAAAAACCCGAAAAAATACTACAATGTGAGAGTCGGTGATTTATGGCAAGACTTACCTGAAGATCAATTTTTGGTTGATAATCAAGGTCCTGTCATGGCGAACTACAATGAGGGAACCAAAGGCTTTAGAGCCTATCACAACGCCACCTTTGTACTAGAAATCAAAGCACTGCGCAGCTATATGCCAATGATTGTCGATACGGATGAGTTTAGCTTGGTGAATAGTTATAACTTTGCGCTGTTAGCTCAGCAAGCCTATGCCAGTGATAAATTTGGTATACCTGATGATAAGAATCCACGTTTACCCGAAGGTGGGCATGAAACGGTATTAAAGCAATTAAAACTAAGGCAAAGACCTGCATACTGCGCATCGACTAAAGAAGATTGGTTAGTCGAAGAAGTACCTTATTCGAAAGCGTTAAGCGGTGAATATTACTTTGATGAACAAATTGGTGCGGAAGGGTATATATTTAGTAATTCCGAAATAGCGATTATTGGTGTCCGTGGCACACAAACTTATTTTGGTAATGAAGAAATTGGTAAAATAAGTGAAAGTGCTGTTGCTAAAATGGCGAATATGACGACAGTTTTTCCTGTGCTGAAGCTTAGTGAAGTGGCAGATGGTGTAATTGCTGGCTTTAACTCTCCAGGCTATCAAGATGTGGTGTCGGATATTGCTGCTTCACAAATTGCCCTGCCTGAATTTGGTGGCAGTTTTGTACATCAAGGGTTTTATCAATATGCTATCGCTTTATGGAGCACTTTAGAAGATGATGTGAAAGATTTGCATCGTAATAAGAAATTTTATATCTGTGGCCACAGCTTAGGTGGCGCTGGGGCATTATTATTAAGTGCTGTAATACAAAATATATATCACCCGGCCACGCTGCGTTTATATACTTACGGTATGCCACGCACAGGAACTCACAGTTTTGTCTCGCGTTATAAATCAATCGTACATTATCGGCATGTAAATAATCATGATTTGGTGCCACAGGTACCAATGCGTTGGATGAATACAAATCCGGATGATAAAAATGCCAATACACCTATCTGGATATATCTCTCACCTGCTCTGTATCTATGGGATTCACTGAAAGATAGAGTGGTCGATAATGACGATGATAATTATCAGCATCATGGTAATTTAGTGCAATTGCTTACTTACAGTAAAAATAAACATCAACCTGAACCTGTTGAGCAAGTGTTATTAACGCCTAGGCAAACCCATGTGACCAGTTTATCCTTAATATCCAATAAAATAGACGATTCCTATCGTCTTGCTGATTCATTAAGTGAAGATTATATCGATATTAATGGTTACATTGATACAGGCATGAATTCGGCTTTAGATCACATGATGTCGGAATATATTCCTAACTTAAAAGCACAATTAGTGTTGTTATTAGATGACACTTTAGACCAGAGCTATCAAGCAGCAGCACAAGTCGTACAACAGACGGAACAGAGATTAATTAAGTCCTATCAAGAATTAAAAGTGGGGCAAGTTGATGCGCTTGGTATGCAATATATTGCGCGAAAAGATCCAGCAGCGAATGCTCAGTATGAATATCAACGTTCGCAAGCTCTATTTAAGATAAAACAAGAAATGGAACTGATTGAAAAGCTAGCATTAAATAATCAACGAGTCAGAAAAGAGCTGCAAGCTCTTGCGAAAGATCCAACGTTGCTTCCTATTGATACATTATTGTTTGGAAATCAAATGCTAGAAAAAGAACTGATTAAGGAACAACTAGAATGAATACACTGTTAAAAGTAATACTGGGGTTGATTGGTAGCGTAGTTGCATTTTTTCTGATCGTGATATTTGTATTGAACCCACTCGTAAAATGGCACACGGCCAATAAACCACCCGTGGGTAGTTCGCCAGATGACCATTTCATTCGTATTCAAGGTTTAAAACCGGAAGATGCGCAGATGACGGCTTACGCTACATTTTATGGAGGTGGTGAAACTTGTCGATCTGCCTTTTGGAGTGCCTCTGATGGTAAAAAACGACAAGGAGGCAAAGGGGTATTTGAAATTAAGCATGATTTTTCAAGTACTCCAGCTCAGTATGAATTACGTATTCCCTATCAAAATTATCAATCTTCCGGTTGTGATATGAAATTACACCAAATCACAGTTGAAGCGGATAACGCCTTTGATACAGTGGGTTTTGCAAAATTGCGTATTTATCCGCCAGTGACGAAGAGTAATAAAGCCATTTCATTAGATTCAAAAATTGAAGCAAAAGATTGCAGAGCCAGATATTACGAAGATTTAAAAGAATGGTCTTCTGGTTTAGCTTGCAGCTTTTATACTAATGGAAAAATAAAAAATAAAAAATCCGATATGGTTGTATTTAATGCTTATAAAACCTATTTCGATTTCTCACAATTCAACGATGAAACCGTCATTCAGTACGATATTTTAGCCGGTAAGGATTATCGTAGTGAGCCGTTGGATCCGCAGACGGGGGAATAATGATGAGTTTTAATGATGCTACGTTTCTGATTTTTATCGCGATGCTATTACTGATTCTCTTTGTGTTAAATCTTATTGCATTGTTTATCAGCCGAGCTTGCTTTTTTGCTGATTTATCCATTAAACACACCATTATAACAGCATGCGTATCAACATTAGTGGGGATTCTGCTTTCGGTACTTTCAACTATTCCTTTATATTTTTGTTTATATCGCTGGAGTAATAAAAGTAAAAAGTTTTGTTTGCTATTTTCAATCGTATTTACAGTAATAATGATGTTAGCTATCTTTTTGATGGCACCTCTGTTACAAAAGCTGTTGTTATTTGCGCTTATGTTTCCTGTGTTTTATCAATGATATTAATTCGCTGACTTGCTAGGCTAATATTGTAAATATGGTTATTTGAAACCAGTGACAGCTTAGTTTTTTCGCCTAAGCTAACCCATGTGAGCAGTTTATCCTTAGTATCCAATAAAATAGAGGATTCCTATCGTTTAGCCGATTCATTGAATAAAGACTATGTCGATATTAATGGTTATATCGGGATGGTGGTTGAGTCAGGAAACGATCATAAAATGTCGGAATACCTTCCTAATTTAAAAGCGCAGCTTGAACAATTATTAAACGAAACGATAGATCAAAGTTACAAAAATGCTTCACAAGTTGTGCAAGCGACTGAAAGCCTATTAATTCACTCTTATCAAGAGCTAAAAATAGGCCAAACCGATGCTTTTGGTATGCAATATGTTTACCGCAAAGATCCTGCCGCACAAGCACAAGATGAATATAAACGCGCGCAAGCTTTGTTTAAAATTAAGCTAGAACTAGAAGCTAATGAAAAACTGGCTTTAAACAACCAACGAATAATGAAAGAGCTACAAACTCTAGCCAAAGACGCCTCGTTATTACCCATGGATAACTTATTATTTGGTGACCGTGTGTCAGATAAAAGCTTCA
This sequence comes from Vibrio sp. E150_018, assembly GCF_053544035.1. NCBI lineage: Bacteria > Pseudomonadati > Pseudomonadota > Gammaproteobacteria > Vibrionales > Vibrionaceae > Vibrio > Vibrio sp. E150_018. Next base: position 5,150 of record NZ_JBHGNY010000024.1, read on the forward strand.
ATTAAGGAGCAATTACAATGAATGATATAATGAGAAAATTAATCATTGTGATTATTTTTGCTGTTGGTATTGGTATGTACTACTACTCCTATACCAAGACTAAAAACCAAATATGGGGGGAATCTCAAGGTCAGCCCTATATGGTAATTGCGGGACAAAAACCAACAGATGCAACGGTTAGTGCTCGAGTTAATTACTTTGGTCGTGGTGAAGCTTGCTCTGGCTGGGCTTGGAGTGCTTCTAGTGGCAAAACCAGTAAAAATATTTATAACGAAAGCTTCAAAATTGAACACAACTTTTCAAATGATCCGACTCGTTATGAGCTTAGGGTTCCTTATCAAACTAGGCAGCCAGAAAAAGGTTGTTTCACTGATTTGTCAGATATGGAAGTGATTGCTAAAAATGATGTTGATACAGTAGGATTTGCTACTTTAAGAATCCATCAAGCAGGTAATGATTACTATAACAAAGCAATTTCATTAGATTCAAAAATTGAAGCAAGAAATTGCGAACGATATTACTCTAAGCATTTAAATATTTGGACTGATGGTTTTGGTTGTTATTATTTTGTAGGCCAGAAAAAAAATCTAAAGATCAAGAGTTTAATGCTGAGACTGTCTACTTCGATTTTTCTCAGTTCAACGATGACACTGTCATTCACTACGATATTTTAGCGGGTAAGGATTATCGTAGTGAACCGTTAGAACCGAAGACGGGTGAATGACAATTTCCGTTGATACTATCATTCCCATATTAAAAACTTACATCCCTATATCCTCAACATGAATACGCCCATCAGTTATTGCTGGTGGGTTTTCTTTTTTGAGGAGAATACATCAATGCAAACCTTATCTAATCTTGATATCCAACCAACCATATTCCTCATTTCTAAAGTGCTAAAATCCCACCTAAATGAGCGGTTGTCTCAATACCTGCAAGCATCAAACCCCGCCATTTTATCCCCCCAAACCCAATCCATTACTTTTAATTTTAAAGACACCAGTTATACCGCTGAAGAAGGGGGGGCATCCTGTTGAAATTATGCTTAAGCGTACCGATTCAAATCAGCCCTGGACGCTGGCTTATATTACGGACTTTGCGTATTTAGGTCGTGTCTATCCTGAACTAGAGCGTTGTTTGGATTTTGATTTTCAATCCGGTAGCTGCTTTTTATTTCCGGCCTGTTACTGGCAATCGTTAAAAAATAATAAGCATGCTTCAGAGCTGTATGCTTTATGGGAGACAGCATTTTTACAATACTTAGAGATGGACTCTTATAACCAGATATCAGTGCGACTTCTTTAGTGGTGAAGATTTTAACATTTATTTCAAATGGGCCGTTGATATTGTTGTTAATGATTTCATTCGGCCCTATTAAGTGAGGGTTCATGAGTCGAGAAAAACACATTGAATACGCGCTAACAGTGTACCGCTTATTGTCTGATAGGCATTGGACTGACTGCGCTGGTGGATATTCATCAATCGTTATTAGCGTTAGGGGACTGGCTCAGCATGCCCTTTGAGCCGTAACTAGAGGCGATATTAAGTGCGCTCTATCGAGAGCATCAAATCTTACTGGTGTATGCCTCCTCCTTTACCGAACGCTGCTGAGGTAGCCCCTGAAGCGCTTAAGAATGTGAATAGTCATCACACGATGAAGACAGATGATGTTAAAGCCGAGATGATTATCCCGGTGAGTCATTGGCGAGTTTGGTTATTAGCTTTATCACCATTGATTGGGTGTGTCATTGTCTCATTTGTGGCAGCGGTCTTAAATGATGGTCATGAAGCTAAAATGCTTCGAGATATTGCCAATAATTATTTTGTCTATTTTCCAATATGGATAGCGACGGTGCTGCTGGCTTGGTTCTTAGATATTCGGTATCAAAATTGAGGAAATAAACAACAATTTTGTACAATACTGACGTTAGTGAAGATTTTATTGTGTAGGGCAATTACGTAAAAGGACTACATGATGATACCAAACAACGACAACTTTTGGCTTAGGCAAGCACCGCACATAACCTCCATAGCAACACTGGGACCAGAAGGATCCAGCAGCCAGTGTGCAGCAAAATATCTATCCAGTCTTATTGGAGAGCAATTAAATATATTATTATTCAGTACCTTTGAGCAAGCGTCAAAGCATGTAGAGTCAAATGATACTTGTTTACTCCTTGTCGCAAATGCATATCAAAGGGTTGATAATTTCTACATGAATAATCAAACGCTTCTTTTAGGTTCATTTTTTTTGCTCCTCCTACCTATTACTTAGCATGTAAAGATATCTCTGAACTCACATTTAAAATATTGAGTAAGAAGACAATATCTATAGCGTCTCACCATGCACCTCTATCTAGATTAGAAGACCTCATACAATCGTCTGAAAAAAGAGTTTCTGGTATACGGAAATCTCAAATTGATGTGCAACTCATTGACTCTACAAGCGTTGGTGCCCAAAAAACCGCCTTAGGGAAAGTAGATTGCTGTCTCGCAAATATCGATGCAATAAATCTTCACAATCTCACGGTCATTTCTCAGCCCCTACATATTGAAATGACATGGGCTGCATTTTCTAAAAACACAACCACTCAAAAGGAATTTGATAATGGAAAGCAACAAGTGCGTATTAGTCATTGATAAGGAACTCCCATTAGGAGTTATAGCCAACACTGCTGCGGTACTCACCCTTAGTTTAGGTAAAGTTCATCCTGAACTGGTTGGTGAGAGTATTACAAACCGAGATGGGGGAAAACATCTTGGTATAACTCGAATACCTATTCCCATTCTGGCCAGCAGTAGTGACGAGATCAAAATTATTCGAGATAAGCTCCAACCTGTAACAACGCTCGTGGATTTTTCGAGTGTAGCTAAAGGGACAAAAAATTATGAGGAGTATTCAAGTGCTATTGCTGGGACTGAAGCGAAAGATATTGAGTACCTTGGTATTGCAGTCTATGGAGATAAAAAAGTTATTGCGAGATACACCGGAAATATGAGGTTAATGCGATGAATAAATTAATAGAAATGGTACTCGTGTCTGGTTCTCCATATCAACGTGGCTCATATTTAAGCCCTGATGAACAACCCGTATCCCTAGTTGCATTAAGTGATTTTTTTATTGATGTCCATCCAGTCACAAATGAAGAATTTTCGGTATTTGTCAATCAGAAAGGCTACGAAATAGCAGAGTATTGGTCTGAAGAGGGATTTAAATTCATTCAAGACAATGAAATAACAGAGCCGTTGTATTGGCGAAATCCAAAGTGGAATGGTGCGAAACAGCCAGTGACTGGGATAAGTTGGTATGAATCCGAGGCATACGCAAATTTCGTTGGAAAAGAGCTCCCAACAGAAGCTCAATGGGAGTTTGCAGCAAAAGGTAACGATAATAGATTATATCCGTGGGGCGATTCCCTGCCATCTACTTCAATCGCTAATTATGCTCCTGACTGTGAGCCATTAGAATTTGATAGATGTTCTACTGAGTGGGATGCCCACCCTCAAAATCGTTCTCCCTTTGGGTGTATGGACATGGGGGGTAATTTAGCTGAGTGGTGTCAAGATAACTACCAGCCTGATTATTCATGGGATAAGACTCATTCAGATCCTGTTTATATTAGTGAGCGACAGGCTGATCACATTGTTCGTGGAGGCTCAGGTCTTCATGATGAGGATTACATGCGTTGTACATGTAGAGATAATTACCCACCAACAGTACGAGACAACATTGTCGGATTGCGCTGCGTTAAAAATTTATAAGGAGATACTCGAAACATGCAAACACCACATATTGAAAAGAAACCTTCTTCTCTTCGTTACTATCAAGAAGGACCGCCAGAATCATTTGACGCTATAGATATGTCTACTTGGACCTTGAAGGTATTTTTACCTTACGAGTCGTCACCAATTCAAATCACATTTGAAGAGCTCAAAAATATATCCACCATTACGGAAAATAGAAGAGTCGTTTGTGTATGCAATTGGAGTATAAGAAGAAATTGGACGGGTATATTACTGGAAGACCTATTCGATTATTTGGGAATAAATCCATCAAGGTATCGTTGCTACAATTTAAAACAGCTTAGTTTGGGTACAGCGAAAGGAGTTTATGACTCAACCATCGAACTTAGCAACGCTTTTGAAAACCGAGCAATGATAATTTGGGCTATTGATGGTGCGGCTTTGTCGTTGGAGGAGGGGTATCCAATCAGATTTGTTGATTTCTCATTATATCGCTATAAGGGAGTTAAGTGTCTATCTGAGTTATATATAACTGACGAGTTTGAACAGGGGTATTGGGAAGGGAAGGCTGGCTATTGTAAGATGGGTAAGATCAAGCCTAAAAGATATCGAATCGTTGATTTACAAGAGCATCGGTTCATCGATGGTACTGGTGAGGTAACGGAGTTTTAAGGAACGATAATGATGTCACTATTAATAGCGATGGCAGTTTTTGCCTTGGTCACTTCGATCTCACCGGGCCCAGTAAATATTTTAGCCACTGTAACAGGTGCTAATCACGGATATACCCGTACCATGCCTCATATCACTGGTGCTACTTTCGGGTTTGTGTCAATTTTGTTTCTGTTGGGATTAGGGTTGTCGCAATTCATGACCGAGACTCCTTATTTAGCTAAGGGGATGACGTATGTAGGAGGTGGTTTTCTATTATACCTCGCCTATAAAGTAGCCACCCAAGAACTGGCAACCAAAAGTGAAGGTTCAGAAGAAAGCAGTGCTGCACCATCATTCTTACAGGGAATGATGTGTCAGTGGTTGAACCCTAAAGCGTGGGTTGTTTCTCTTGCTGGTATTTCAGTTTTTTATACGGGACACAACGTAGGGCAGGAAATATTACTATTATTCTGTGGAATATTTTTTGTCGTTTGCTACATTTCAATTTCAGCGTGGGCACTACTTGGGGTTACCATTAGCTCTATTATAGACACTCCTAAGCAATTCAGGACGTTTAACATTACTATGGGACTACTACTAGCGTTAACAGTTATATATACTTTCTTTATATCTAGTTAAAACAGTATTAGTTGATATGGCTAAACAACAATTTTACCGGTCCAATATAATTCCAATAGAACTGCGTTGTTCCACTAATTCAAACGCATGTTACGGTAAACATACTCACGAAGAGTTTTCTGTTGGATCGGTAGATTCAGGCCAAAGTGATTATTTTAATAACAATATAAACAGAAAAATTGAAATGGGCTCTCTTGTCATAGTGAACCCATTGGACGCTCATTCATGTAACCCTATTCCGGATACGAATTGGAGCTATAAAATGCTGTATGTGTGTCCGGAGTGGTTGGCTAACATACAATCCATGATTGTAGATAATCCGTCAAAAAAGTTCATACCATTCTCAACTATTAGTACTGATTCTTCAGAGCTCTACTGGCAGTTTCAATCATTAGCAGACTCAATCATAAACAATGTCGATCATATGAAAGTGGAAGAAGAAAGTATCGCATTTTTCGCTAATTTATTTCACAATGCCAACGCCCTAGATATCGACGATCTGAGTCTAAAAAAAGCAAATATTACTAAGGCTTATTGTTTTATTCGAGACAATTTCAAAAACAATATCTCAATTAAAGAGATTGCTCAATATTCTGGATTAAGTGAATATCACTTAATTCACTCTTTTCGAAAGTCTTATGGAATAACGCCTCATGCCATGCAAATTGCCATGCGGATAAATGAAGCGAAAGTATTGCTAAAAAAAGGACATAATATTGTATCAGTTGCCACTGAATTAGGGTTCAATGATCAAAGTCACTTTCATCGCAATTTCAAAAAGCTAGTAGCTGCCACTCCAGCTCAATACAAAGATTGAGCCTAATGGTCAGTTATAGTGGCGAGTTAAACCTGATCATAGCTTTGGATTTGTCACCATATTTCCTTATCTTAACGTTCGTTATATTGTTTGTTATTGTAACTTGGAAATGTCCCATGAGAACTTGGAAGATATAAATCATATGGGCTGTCTTCGGGCAGCTTCTTTTTTATCTATATTTACATTGCTTTTAATTGTTTCATTCCGGTCACAGATAAGCTCCCTCTAGATGCTTGTTCAATGTACTCCAGCAGCACATCATTGGCATGCGCCGTTCTAGATAGTTTGTACGGTTGTAAGAGGCTCGTATCTGTTTATTAATGCAGGCTTTTGTTGTCAGCTATCATTTTTTGCATAGCATTTTCATGTTGCCGTACCCGGAGCCGTACCCAGAATGGATTATGGTATAGGGTTATTGTGGTAACTATTTGTTTTTACTTTCTAAAAACACACCTACTTCCATATGGTGAGTGAATGGAAACTGATCAAACAGAGCAAAGCGAGTAATGTTATGAGTTTGCGCTAGAATCTCTAAGTTGTCTTTTAAGGTTTCTGGGTTACAAGAGATATACATAATGCGCTCATAACCTTGCACCATTTTACAAGTCCCTTCATCCATACCTGAACGTGGTGGATCAACAAAAATGGTATTGCAGTTATAACTGGATAAATCGATATTATTGTCTTTTAAGCGGCGGAATTCTCGCTTGCCTTCCATTGCATCGGTAAAGTCTTCTGCTGACATACGAATGATTTGCACATTATTGATATTATTGGCTTTGATATTGTACTGAGCAGAATCGACCGATGGCTTAGCCAGTTCTGTTGCCAGCACTCGTTCAAAGTTCTGTGCTAAAGCCAGTGAGAAGTTGCCGTTACCGCAATAAAGCTCTAGTAAATCTCCTTGGCTGTCTTGAGTGCAGTCGACTGCCCATTCCAACATTTTTTGCGCCACAATGCCGTTTGGCTGGGTAAAGCTATTTTCAACTTGCTGATAAATGTAAGGCTTGCCATTTACGTGCAGCTTTTCTACTACGTAGTCACGATCCATGACAATTTTCATTTTGCGGGCGCGACCGATGAGATCTAAGTTGAAGCCTTCTTCATTGAGTCTTTGTTTTAGTGCGCGCGCTTCTTGTTTCCATTCGTTATTCAGTTGGCGATGGTAGAGTAGCGATACTAAAATCTCACCACTTAAGGTCGACAGAAAGTCCACTTGGAATAATTTGGTTCTTAATATCGCATTATCTTTCATGGCATCCATGAGTAGCGGCATTAAGTCATTAATCAATCGACTTGCGGTTGGGAAGTGATCAACACGATATTTTTGGCGAGTCGCTTGGTCGAACATGATGTAGTACATGTCTTCGCCTTCGTGCCATACGCGAAATTCCGCCCGCATACGATAATATTGTTCAGGGGATTCAAATACTTCAATTTCTGGCGTAGTAAATTCACCAAACATGTCGCCTAGGCGCAGCAACTTTTGGTCGAGTTGTTGAGCGTAGCTGGTGGTGTCGCTAGTGTGAGTTGCCATAAGAAGCCTTTTATTTGAAACCGTGAACAAGGAGCGCAGATTTTATCCATCGAGAACCAGATGTCCAGTTTTGTATTGAGCTGATTTCGATATATTGATTTTTTGAATGAAGTTAAGAAAAACATCATCTACTGTTAACTATCAGTAGACATCAAGATCTTAGCACTTTAGGATGCAATCAGCTGGTGCTTATCCTATTCATGTATGAATAATGATGGCTGAAAAGGGAATTTGGTGTAAATCCAGAACTGACGCGCAGCGGTAAGAAGAACGAAACTTTTAGGTGTATAGCCAGACACTACCTTAATGAGGTGGGAAGTTGAAAGGAGTAGGTGATAGTATCGAATACTGTCGAGCTTTAAGTCCGAATACCTGCCAGTGATTCAGAGCAATTGCTCATTATGTTTCTCGCGTTTTAGGACTTATTAACAATGAAAAAAACGGTTTTAGTAACCGCGATCAGTAGTCTTGCTGGTGGCGTTTTCCTTTCTTTATCTCCTTTTGCTGTAGCGCAAGAGTCAGTATCCTCTACCGATGTGATGTTGGTGACCGCGACTAAGCGTACTGAGCCAGTGACCAATCTTGTTACCCCTATTATCGAAATTTCTAAGCAAGATATTACTGACTCTCAAGCCAATACGTTAAATGATGTATTGCGCCAATTACCTGGTGTGCAATTAAGTGCCAATGGTGGTCCTAATCAACCAACTCGCTTGTACGTTCGCGGTAGTAGTGATGTGTTGGTGTTGTTTAATGGTGTTCGCTTAGGCAGTGCTACGTTAGGGTATTCAGATATCAGCCAAGTACCGTTAGCCGGTGTTGAAAAGATAGAGTACTTACGTGGCTCACGTGCTGCCGTTTATGGTGCCGATTCTAGTGCTGGGGTAATAAACATTATTACTCATGGCAATAATCAAGAGACAACTGGTAGTGTTAAAGCGACAGGTGGCTCTAATGGTTATCAAAGTTATACAGGATCGGTCGCGATGGTACCGAGTGATAAAGCTTGGTTGAATGTGACGACTCAATATCAACATTCTGATGGCTATAACGTGGCTGAGTTTGGTGATGATGACCGAGATGGGTATGAGAATAGTAACTTTGTGGCAGATTGGGGTGTGCAGTTAGATGATAGCTGGATTATCCGCATGAATGGTTATTATCATCAAGGGCAAACCGAATACGACTATGACCCTACATGGGGCCCGAGTGCTGATCAAAATAAAACCAGCAATTACAACATTAATGGCCAAGTGATTTATACCACGGAACGTTTTGTTTCGAACTTGACCTATGGCAATAGCCAAGATAAATCAAAAACCCAACATAATGTTCCTTCATCTCAAACGGTAACGCAAAGAAACCAAGTAACTTGGCGTAATAACTTTCAAGTCACCAAAGTTGACTCAATTGGATTTGGCGCTGAATACTTAAATGATGATGTCAGTGATTCAGATACAGTGTATGAAGAGCAAGAACGTGACAATAAAGCGGCTTATCTTACCTTGGGTCACAATGGTGAGGTTATCCAATTAGAAGGCAGTGTTCGCTTTGATGATAATGAACAATTTGGTGATAAAACCACTTGGCAACTTGGTGCTGGCTGGCAATTTGTTGAATCATTGCGATTAACGGCTAATGTCGGTACTGGCTTTAAAGCGCCAACTTTTAATCAACTTTATTATCCGGGGTATTCTAATCCAGATTTGCAGCCAGAAGAGTCGACTAATTATGAGGTGGCAATCGAAGGTGAGCATAGCTTCTTAAGCTGGCGTTTAGCTGGTTTCTATAATGATATCGATAATCGAATCAGCTGCCAGTCTGCTTTCTCTACCTGTGAAAATGACAGCTTAATTATTCAAGGTGTTGAATGGGTAGGGAGCTTTGACACTGGCCCTCTATACCACCAAGTTTCATTGGAATATTTAGATCCGGAAGATAAAGCGACCGGTGATGATGCGATTCGTATTGCTCGCCAAAACTATAAATGGCAAGTCGGTTATCAAGCGGAAACTTGGCAAGCAAACCTAAGCTATATATACCAAGGCAAACGTTATGATAGTGGTGATGTTCGATTAGATGGTTATAGCTTAGTGAACTTAGGTGCAAGTTATAACCTGACTCAGCAATGGATAGTTTCGGCCAAAGTTGAAAACCTATTCGATGTCGATTACGAAACTGCTGCTAACTATATTGAACCGGAAAGAACCTACTATGGTTCGATAGCTTACCAATTCTAATATTACGCAATCTAAGTGCCCTCTATTCTTCGAGGGCATTTTTATCTTCCCCCTGTGTTTTATTTCCATCCATTTAGTTAGCAGAGTATCATGCAACCAGTACCGTTTATCATGAGTAAGTGTTGTGGATCATTCAGCTAATTCTATTCCAAAAGTATTAATCTTCGATTCTGGTGTCGGTGGGCTTTCAGTTTATCAGCAGATCCAAGCACGATACCCTCAGCTAGATTATCTGTATCTCTTTGATAACGAGGCTTACCCATACGGAGAGCTTCCAGAGCAAGTTCTCATTGAGCGAGTGGTTAAGTTGGTTGCCAATATCATTACTAAGCAAAGTATTGATATCGTGGTGATCGCCTGCAATACCGCCAGTACAATTGTCTTACCTCACTTGAGACAAGCATTGAATATTCCGGTTGTTGGCGTGGTTCCTGCGATTAAACCTGCAGCGGCAATATCAAAACAGGCGATTGGCTTGATCGCGACACCTGCAACGATAAAGCGTCCTTATACGCATGACCTCATCTCGCAATTTTCATCTGATATTGAGGTGAAACTATTAGGTTCGACGCGTTTAGTGATGATGGCAGAAGAAAAGCTCAGAGGGAAAACGGTTGATTTAGATGAATTGAAAGAAACATTACGGCCATTAATCAATAAGATAGATGTAGCAGTACTTGGTTGTACTCACTTTCCGTTATTGAAATCTGAAATTCATCAAATATTTGGCTCGAAAGTCACAATGATTGATTCAGGTGAAGCCATTGCGATGAGAGTTGGGGCGGTATTACAGGTCGAACCACAAAAGAATAACCAATCGAAGAAAAATCATTACTCCATATACAGCAGTGCCGCATCATGGGATGGCGCGGCACTGAATAAAGGGCTAGAACACTTTGGTTTTAGTCCTGTTGAGATTCTCCAGTTTCAGGATGCTTAGGATCATTAGCAACACGCACTTTTAAAGTACGTTGCATATAATCTTTTTCGTTCAGTGAAGAAATCACGCTATCCGTATCTGATTCTGCTACTACAACAAAACCAAAACCACGACGTTTACCGGTTCTCTTATCTTTCATTAAGCGAACAGCAAAAACTTCACCGTATTCAGAGAAAAGCTGACGAACGTTAGACTCATTGGCTTTATAAGGAAGGTTACCTACATAAAGCGTTTGAGTTGAAGCTTTGTCAGATGAGCTTTGAGATTGTGTTGACGAAGAAGAGTTAGACGTAATAAAGAAGGTAGCGACAACACCAATTAAAAAGCTTCCCCACGCTGGGATTATATTAGTTAGGAAAAAGATAATGGTGCCAAGTACTGCAAGAGCGATGACCAATATGGTCGATTTTTTTGAGTTCATATCTGCATACTACTAGTTGAATAAAAGGAAATAAGAATACGTCTATATAAAGTAGACATATAGATCTTACGTTTAATAGCTAACATTTACCAACTTATTGCTGTGATACTGCTCAAAATGTTTAAACTATAATCACTAAACCTTAGTTTGATTTAAAAATAGGCAATCAAAAATTAAATTTAAAAAAGCGCTTGCTAACCTAAAATAACTCCCTATAATGCGCCATCACTAACACGGAGTAAGCAGTAATGCAGGCCTTGTTGGTACAGCGTCCAAGCCTTTTAACGGCAAGTAAAAATAAATCTAAAAAATGTTTGACACTATGATTTATTGAGCTAGAATGGCCGCCCTGTTCAACGAGACGCACTAAGCGATTTCAATAAGAACAACGCTCTTTAACAATTAAAACCTATCAATCTGTGTGGGCACTCGTTGATGATAATCAAAAAGATTTATCAATGAACTGAGTGACCAAATCGAGATTATCTTTCTTTTTATAAAGAGCATAATCTTGGCACAGTCAATTCATTATCTTTCTGTTGGAAAGATAATAGCTTTAAATTACTTAGGTAGTTTGAAGTCAGTATTCATTGAGCCGGTCGAAAGACCAACAAAACTTTAATTG
>NZ_JBHGNY010000025.1:0-15407 GCF_053544035.1 Vibrio sp. E150_018
ACATCAGTGTAAATAGCTTCTAAATTAATCATGCCCAAGTCCTTGCGATTGATAGTTCTAGATAAACGATCTGATCGCGACTTGGGCATTTAGTTCATTTCTTATCCGCAGCTCAGGTTAACTATCTAAATCTAATTCTGGTCCTTTAGGCACGACTTGAGTTGGGTTTATACTCTTCTGGCTAAAGTAATAATGACGCTTAATATGTTCAAAACTCACAGTACTTTTGATTCCAGGCACTTGATACAGTGCTTTCATATAGCGATAAAGGTTGGGATATTCAACAATACGTTTTAAATTGCATTTGAAATGACCAACGTAAACCGCATCAAAGCGAATTAAAGTGGTAAACAAACGCCAATCCGCTTCTGTGATTTGCTCACCAACCAGATACTTACTCTGAGACAGGTGCTGCTCCACTTTATCTAACCCTTCAAACAAACTATCAAACGCTTCTTCATACGCTTGTTGGGAGGTAGCGAACCCGGTTTTATATACCCCATTATTAATGTTGGGATAAATAAACTCATTCCATTGATCAATTTCAGATCTCAGTTCTTGCGGGTAGTAGTCATCAGTATTACCCGTTACATCATTAAACTCCGAATTAAACATGCGCAGAATTTCTGATGATTCATTACTGACTATGGTGTTGGTTTTCTTATCCCACAGCGTAGGAACCGTCACACGGCCTGAATAGTCACTTTTGGCCTGGGTATAAATTTGATGAAGCTTCGTAAAGCCAAATAGTGGCTCGGGCTGGCTGAACTCCCAGCCATTTTCCAACATATCTGGGCTAACCACTGTGACATCAATATGGTCGGTTAATCCTTTTAACTCGCGCATAATTAAGGTGCGGTGCGCCCACGGACAAGCAAGAGACACATACAAGTGATAGCGACCTGATTCTGGTTGAAACGTCGCACCTGGCTTATTTTCAATCCAATTACGGAAACCGGCATCTTCACGAACAAATTTACCACCGCTCGATTTAGTGTCATACCAAACATCTTGCCATACACCTTCGACTAACTTACCCATCGTACTCTCCTGTTCTGTATTCTGTTTAGTATCTTCAGTATAAGTAGCCTAGCGCTCAGTCACACCACAACGACTTGACGGTTTTGTTCGAAAGATTTGAAGGAGTGAGCCATGATAAAGTCTCTGTTACAATAAAGCCTCGACTCATTCATTACTGACTTCCCATTATGAAAACACCATGTATTGCAGCTTGTAAAAATAACACGGGGATCTGCTCTGGATGCCACCGCACCATGAGTGAAATTCTTCAGTGGAGAAAAATGGATGATGACGCCCACTCTCAAGTGATGGCCAAACTCAGTGGTAAAAAAAGCACTCATACCTGCCCTGAATGTGGTGACAATACTTTTTGTGATATAGCTGCTGGGAAAGACATTTGCTGGTGTTTTGAAATAGAAGAGCGTGAAATAACTGAAAATTACAACGTCTGTTTATGCCGCCGTTGCTTAGAAAAGAAACCTGTCGTTTAACGCTCACCGCCTAAAACCTTGGTAATAAAAAGAAATAGGCAATAAAAAAGCAGCACCTTTCAGCACTGCTTTGATTCACTTAATTTTCAGGTCGGATTAATCCACTAGCAAACACGATACTGCGTGAACATCGGTGCCTTTAATCTGAGGTTTTTGTTCCGCACATTGCGCAGTGGCAATTGGACAACGGGTTCTAAACACACAGCCTGATGGTGGGCTGATAGGAGAAGGTAAATCCCCTTCCAACATTTGAATCACTTTGGCACGTTCTTTTTTAGGATCGGGAATCGGCACCGCTGACATCAAGGCTTTGGTGTATGGGTGTTTTGGGTTAGCAAATAGTGCATCTGCCTCACCGAGTTCTACCGCATTACCTAAGTACATGACCAATACGCGATCTGAGATGTGTTTTACCACTGACAAATCGTGAGCAATAAACACTAAACTCAAGCCTAATTCACGCTGTAGTTCTTTTAGTAGGTTCACTACCTGCGCTTGAATCGATACATCGAGTGCTGATACCGGTTCATCACAAATGATCATTTTAGGATTTAAAATCAACGCACGGGCAATACCAATACGCTGACATTGACCACCTGAAAACTCATGTGGGTAACGGTTAATCACGTTCGGTAACAAACCAACTTTATCCATCATGGCTTTTACTTTGGCTTTCACTTCTGCCTTCGATAGCTTTGGATAAAACGTCACTAGGGGCTCAGCAATAATATCACCAACGGTCATACGAGGATTAAGCGACGCCAACGGATCTTGGAAAATCATCTGAATTTCTTTGCGCTTCTCACGTTTTTGTACCGCTTGCATACGCGTTAAATCTTGGCCTAACCACAGCACTTCGCCTTCGGTGGCTTCGACTAAGCCAATAATTGCGCGAGCAAACGTTGATTTACCACAACCAGACTCGCCTACCACACCCAAAGTCTCGCCTTCATATAAGCGAACATTAACGCCATCAACTGCTTTTAATTTAGCTGGTTTTGACCATGGCCAAGCGGATTTCGAGGCAATATTAAAGTGAACTTTTAAGTCTTTGATATCCAGTAGTAAATTTTTATCCGTTAATGCTACTTTTTCAATTTTTGTTGTAGGTTCAACCGTACTTGGTTGTTCTGTTTTTACTTCATTTGTAATACTCATGACTTCCAAGTCTCCCATTCAGAAAAACAAGCACGGAAACGGTCTTCACCAAATGGTAGAAGTTGTGGTGCTTCTTGACGACAACGATCGGTAACGCGGTGACAACGTTCTTGATACGGACAACCCGTTGGCAAACGTAGCAAATTCGGTGGGTTACCTGGAATGGTTGGTAATTCTTCGCCTTCAGTATCAAGACGAGGAATGGCACGTAGTAAGCCTTCGCTGTATGGGTGGCTTGGTTTATAGAAAATTTCATCGACCGTACCGTATTCCATAGTACGTCCAGCATACATTACCAGTACTTTGTCACAAGATCCGGCAACAACACCTAGGTCATGGGTGATCATAATAATTGCGGTGTTAAATTCCTCTTTAAGCTCATTCAACAAGTCCATGATTTGTGCTTGAACCGTTACATCTAGTGCGGTAGTCGGTTCATCGGCAATCAGTAGTTTCGGGCGACAAAGCAATGCCATTGCAATCATCACACGCTGACGCATACCACCAGAGAACTCATGTGGGTACATATTAATACGCTTACGAGCTTCTGGAATTTTTACCGCTTCAAGCATACGTACCGATTCTTCAAACGCTTCGGCTTTTCCCATGCCTTTGTGCAACATTAATACTTCCATTAACTGATCGCTAACCTTCATATATGGGTTCAATGAGGTCATAGGATCTTGGAAAATCATCGCAATTTGTTCTGCGCGGATCTTATTAAGCTCTTGTTCTGGCAAGTTTAAAATTTCTTTGCCTTCAAATTTGGCACTACCGCTGATCACACCATTTTTTGCTAACAAACCCATGATGGCAAAGACGGTTTGGGATTTACCAGAACCAGACTCACCTACAATGCCAAGGGTTTCACCTTGCTTGATTGAAAAACTTAAATCGTTAACCGCAGTCACCATGCCGTCTTGGGTTTTAAACTCAACCCTTAAATCTTGTACATCTAATAAATTACTCATTATCTTTCCTTAAATTCTATTTGGCTTAGGCAGCAATTAACGGTCTTTTGGATCTAACGCATCGCGCAGACCATCGCCGACATAGTTAAAGCAGAACAGCGTGACTACCATGAACGCGGCAGGGAAACCTAATTGCCAAATAGCAATCTCCATGGTTTGTGCGCCTTCTTGCAGTAGTGCCCCCCAGCTGGTCATTGGTTCTTGCACCCCTAGACCTAGGAAAGATAAGAAAGACTCGGTCAGAATCATACTTGGTACGAGCAGCGTTGAATAAACGGCAACAATACCCAGCACGTTTGGCACAATGTGACGAGTAATAATTTTCCAGTTGCTTACGCCACAAACGTGCGCGGCTTCGATGAATTCTTTATTACGTAGACTGAGTGTTTGACCACGCACAATCCGTGCCATATCAAGCCAAGCAATCGCCCCTATCGCAACGAAGATTAAAATGATATTACGACCGAAGAAAGTCACCAGTACAATCACCAAGAACATGAAAGGTACGGCGTATAAGATTTCCAAAATACGCATCATAATACGGTCGATTTTACCGCCGATAAAGCCCGAAGCTGCACCGTATAAAGTTCCGATTAATACCGCAACAAATGCACCTAGAACTCCAACCATCAGAGAGATTCGACCGCCCATTAAGGTACGAACATATAAATCTCGGCCTAGGCTATCGGTGCCGAATAAATGTTCAGTAGAAGGCGCAGCTTGTAATGAATACCAATCGGTATCGTCATAAGCAAACTGGGCGAACATTGGTAGGAAAATCACTGATAATGTAATCAATGCCAAAATCACCAAGCTCACCATTGCAGCTTTGTTACGCATAAAGCGAATACGAGCATCTTGCCAAAGGCTGCGACCTTCAATTTCTAAGTTCTCAGAGAACTTTTCGATCGCTTCTAAATTTTCTTTTTTAGTTAACATAGCGTCAGTCCCTGATTAGTAACGAATTTTCGGATCAATATAAGCCAGTAGTACGTCGACAATGGCATTGAAAAGAATGAAGAGGAAACCAATCAGAATGGTAATTCCCATTACTAGTGAGTAATCACGGTTGAAGGCGGCGTTAACGAACAATTTACCGATACCCGGTAGACCGAAAATAGTTTCGATAACCACAGAACCGGTAATGATGCCAACAAACGCTGGGCCCATGTATGACACAACAGGGAGCAATGCAGGTTTTAACGCATGTTTAAAAATAATGTATTTGTAGCTCAAACCTTTTGCGCGCGCTGTACGGATGAAGTTACTGTTCAAGGTTTCAATCATACTGCCACGAGTAATACGGGCAAACGTCGCCACATAAAGCAGAGACATACCAACCATAGGTAAGAATAAATACTGGAAGCCACCATCTTTCCAACCACCAGCAGGGAACCAACCTAGGTTAATCGAGAAGATATAAATCAAAACAGGTGCTAATACGAATGAGGGCATCACTACCCCGAGCATGGCGGTCGACATAATGGTGTAGTCTACCCAAGTATTTTGCCGAAGCGCCGCAATGGTTCCGACCCCTACCCCCATAATCACAGTAAACACAAAGGCAAAAAAGCCCACTTTGGCAGATACCGGCAAAGCAGCGTAAACCAGTTCATTTACCGTGTAATCTTGATACTTAAATGATGGACCAAAGTCACCTTGTAAAATATTGGTCAAATAAGTGGTGTATTGCACTAATACCGGCTGATCGAGCCCATATTTAGCGTTGATATTGGCCATAACCTCAGGAGGTAATGGGCGTTCGCTCGAGAACGGATTACCTGGTGCAAAGCGCATCAAGAAGAAAGACACCGTGATCAATACCAACAAGGTCGGTATCGCTTCGATAAGCCTTTTAAGAATAAATTTAAACATAGTAAAACTTCCAGTTGTGACTAATAAATAGCTTGCCCATTATCAATGAACATTCCTTGTTATACCCGTTTTACTTGGGTAAATATTATTTTTATTATTATGATTTTGTATTTTTAAACGGTGAGAAAGATTGCTTTAGAAAGATTAAAATAGGTTCTGCATGTCTCCATACAGAACCTAATCTTTATCAATGATTATTTGGCGATTTTATACAGATCTTTAGTATAAATTTTATCTTCCGCATTATTCATAGGATAACCACCGACTAGTGGAGACACTAAACGTGCTTTTACATATTGGAAGATTGGTGCAATTGGCATATCACGAGCCAATAGTTTTTCTGCTTCCGCGTACAAATCAGCACGCTCTTCATCGCTTGTCGAATTAAGTGCTTTTTCCATTACCGCATCATACTCTTTGCTATGGTAACGAGGATCATTCGAACTGTTGTTAGACTGCATTAAAGACAAAAATGCAGATGCTTCGTTATAGTCACCACACCAACCCGCACGAGTGACGTCAAAGTTACCCTGACGACGCGTATCGAGGTAAGTTTTCCACTCTTGGTTTTCTAAAGTCACATCAACCGCGCCAAGTGATTTTTTCCACATAGATGCAATCGCAACGGCATTTTTCTTGTGGTTATCATCGGTGTTATAAAGCAGGTTAAATTTAAGAGGATTCGACTTATTATATCCAGCCTCTTCTAACAATTGCTTTGCTTTCTCATTACGTTCTTTTTGTGTCCATGTACCGTATTCCGGCATAGTTGGATGGAAACCGGCAGTAATTTCTGGTGTTAAGAAATAAGCCGGTTTTTGACCTTGGCCAAGCAAGATACGAGTCATCACATCACGGTCGATAGTATAAGAAAGAGCTTTACGCACACGTACATCATCAAACGGTGGCTTTTGGTTATTGAAACCATAGTAATAAGAACATAGGTTACCCACCACTTTAACATCTTCAGGATGCTCTTTTTGTAGACGTTTAAATTGCTCATTTGGCAACTCATCCGTCATATCAAGTTCACCAGCTAAGAAACGGTTCATTTCAGCATTTTGGCTTTCGATTGGTAGATAAGTCACTTTATTGATAACCGTACTGTCGTTATCCCAGTAATTCTTATTACGCACTAGCACCATGCGCTCATTCAGTACCCAGCTATCCAGGACATAAGCACCGTTACTTACAAAATGTTCAGGCTTCGTCCACTGATCGCCCCACTTCTCCAGTACTTTTTTATTCACTGGTTTAACCGTGGTATGCCCCATCATTTTCACAAAATAAGGCACGGCAGATTCAAGGCTCACTTCAAGCGTATTTGCATCAATTGCTTTCACGCCAAGAGTTGATTTATCGGCTTTGCCAGAAATGATTTGCGCGGCATTTTTCATGGTAGTCATTTCTAAATACCATGCGTATGGCGATGCAGTTGCAGGATCAACAGCGCGTTGGAAAGTAAAGACAAAGTCATCAGCCGTGACAGGATCGCCATTTGACCATTTTGCATCTTTACGTAAGTGGAAGATAAAAGTTTTGTTGTCTTGAGTTTCCCAACTTTCAGCCACACCAGGAACAACGTTACCGTCTGCGTCTTGGTTCACTAGGCCTTCAAATAAATCACGAATCACATTGGATTCAGGCACGCCTTCGGTTTTCTGCGGATCGATAGAAGCAACTTCTGCACCGTTGCCTTTCACCAATTCTTGTTTTTCCGCTAATTTAACGCCTGCAGGTACTTGAGCAGCAGAAGCAGAAAGAGAAGCAGCACCGAAAGCAAGACCGGCACCAAGTAGGATCACCTGAGTGATTTTATTTTTACGCATATGGGTAAACTCCAATTTTTTATATTAATGCATCCGTGACATCTTTATATCGATTATAACTATCTAGCATTGGTCAATTAGTAGTCTTCACTAATTTTTAAAGTTTTGTTCGATTTTTACTCTAACCAGTACCGTTATATCGATATATAGAGCGGAGTAAGCTATCAATATTTTCTGGGATCCACCACAACAAAATAATAAAAACATAACATAGATTACACTTTTCCCTATTAACAGTATGTATATCCAAATGAAATCGATTGCATAGTTAAATTCACTCTGTCTATGTGAATATCAATCTTTGTTACTTCCCTTCTATAACCCAAAGTAGTTGGAGTTACAGTGACGACAAGTGAATGAAATCCCATGGACATAGTTCGTCTATTCAATTGAGAGGAATAAGTGCAGACAACAAAAAAGCTTCAAACACAACGGGGATATATACCCAAGTAACTTCAAGATGCGAGTTTCAGCAAGAATAAAACAAGCTTTAGGCAAGGCAAATTGGACATGATCATAGTTATTCTGTCTCTGTTCAATTTAACGCCATTTAAAGCTTGTTTTAACTTGCCCTTCGGGAGCTTCATCCAAAAACCTTTATGCCGCCTCAGATTGGTTTGAAAGGTGCTTACATTCCTTCGCCAATCTTCCTTGCCTAAAGGTTTCGATGATAGCTCTGAATTCTGCATCTTGAAGTCACTTGGGCGTAGTTCAATTTTTATTACTTTCAACCCTATTTTTGACAAGTTTTATCAAATAGAGACTTCAAGTAGACTTTGCCTGAAAGATATTTCATAACACGAATTATTATTTGTATATCGATTCAAAATTGTCTTTTTGCTCTTTGTTGACCCATAGTATCTCATCAACACTGCTCCTGATGCACAAGTGAAGTGCAGGTTTCACTTGAACTTTTTTAGGTGAGCACATTAAGAAAGGACTAAAGAGAGAAATGACTATGAAACGTTTCAATCTCACAACCGTGAGTATTGCACTAGCATTAGGGTCTGCCTCAGTCATGGCTGCCCCGACAATGCCAAGTTTGGATATGTACGGATCTAAAAACCTTAAGTTTTCTAAAATCGATCTCGCGATGGAAACAACTTCAGGTTACAACGACATGGTTCAATACCATGATAATGCCCAATTAGACATTATCTTTAATCAATATAGCGGTGAAAGAGGTGACACTTACAACATTTACTTTGATGGGGAAAAAGTCGCAACCGGCCCGATTAGCGGCAGTAAGACCACAGCATCATTTGAATATGCCCAAGGTGGTGTATTTCAAATGGAAATCGAAGCTTGTGATACGACAAGTTGTACGAAAACGCAACCTACTGAGCTTTCCATTGCCGATACCGATGGTTCTCATCTAAAGCCATTAACCATGAACATCGATCCAAATAACAAAACTTATAATACGGATCCAAATACAGTAGTCGGAACCTACTTTGTTGAATGGGGTATTTATGACCGCGGATATACCGTTGATAACCTTCCAGCCGATAATCTAACTCATATCCTTTATGGGTTTATCCCTATCTGTGGACCAAATGAATCTCTTAAATCAGTAGGCGGTAACAGCTTTAATGCATTGCAAACCGCTTGTCAGGGCGTGCCAGATTACAACGTGGTTATCCATGACCCATGGGCTGCATACCAAAAGAGTTTCAAACAAGCAGGACATGAATACGATACCCCTATCAAAGGAAACTTTGGTATGATGATGGCTCTGAAACAACGTAATCCTGATCTTAAAATTATCCCATCTATCGGTGGCTGGACGCTTTCTGACCCATTTTTTTCCTTCACTGATAAGTCTAAACGCGACATCTTTGTAGCATCCGTTAAAGAGTTCCTAACAACTTGGAAATTCTTTGACGGTGTGGATATTGATTGGGAATTCCCAGGTGGCGGCGGTCAAGCAGCTGACCTAGGTGATCCTGTTAACGATGGTCCAGCTTATATTTCGTTAATGCGTGAATTACGCGCCATGTTAGATGAATTAGAAGTTCAAAATGGTAAAGAATACGAACTGACTTCAGCAATTGGTGTTGGTTACGATAAGTTAGAAGATGTCGATTATGCTGACGCGGCTCAGTACATGGATTACATCTTTGCCATGACTTATGACTTCTACGGTGGTTGGAATAATGTTCCTGGTCACCAAACTGCCCTTTACTGTGGTAGCTTCATGCGCCCTGGCCAATGTGATGGTACAGGTATTGATGCAGAAGGTGAACCATACAAAGGCCCTGCTTATACAACAGACAACGCAATCAATATTTTACTAGAGCAAGGTGTTCCAGCTAATAAACTGGTTGTAGGTGCAGCTATGTATGGTCGAGGCTGGGATGGTGTCATGCCTGAAAGCTTAACTGTAGCAGGTGATCCAATGACGGGTACAGGTAACGGCAAACTAACCGGCACGAAAGAGCAAGGTGTCTGGGAAGCAGGTGTTATTGACTATAAAGGTGTGAAGAGCACTATGATTGGTCCAAATGGTGAAGGCATCAACGGCTTTGAGGCTGGCTATGATGAACAAGCTGAAGCTGCATGGGTTTGGAACCGTTCAAATGGTAAGTTAGTGACCTATGATAGCCCTCGCTCTGTTATTGCTAAAGGTGAATATGTTCGCAGCTTAGGCTTGGCGGGTTTATTCTCTTGGGAAATTGATGCCGATAACGGTGACATCCTTAATGCGATGCACGAAGGGTTAGCGGGTGAGCCTACCAACTACGCACCAACCGCAAGCGCAGGTGTCGATCAAACGGTTGTCGGTCCTGCTACGGTAACATTAGATGGGTCTGCTTCTAGTGATCGTAATGGCAGCATTGTATCATATCAATGGACGCAAACTTCTGGTCCATCCGTTACTCTTCAAAACTCAAGCTCTGCAACTGCTCGCTTTGATATTGCTGAAGTAACCGAAGTCCAAACTTTAGGCTTCTCTTTAACGGTCACCGATAATGAAAGTGCAACGAATATCGATAATGTGGTCATTACTGTTAACCCTATTGATCTAGAACCAACAAATACTGCTCCCGTTGCTAACTTAAGCGCTCCTGATCAAGTTAATGCTGGCGATACCGTAACGGTCGATGCTTCAGGTTCAACTGATGCGGAAGGCGATGATCTAACTTACACTTGGACTTTGCCATCAGGCGTAACGGGTTCAGGTTCAAGCATTAACTTTGTTGCCGATGAATATGAGCAAGATACAACGCTTAACTTTACGGTAATCGTAAGTGATGGTGAGTTGACGAACGAAGCTTCAGCTTCTGTAGTTGTACTGAAAAAGTCAGGCACTATCGATACCTGTGACAACGCATGGGATGCTGCAAACGTTTATACTGGTGGAGACAAAGTCACTCAAGATGGAACCTTATATGAAGCCAAATGGTGGACTCAAGGACAAGACCCATCTCAATCTGGCGAATGGGGCGTGTGGAAAAACTTGGGCGCAGCCAACTGTGACTAAGTTTTCAAAATTCAAATTAACTAAAACCCAGATTAACTAAAACTCAAAGGCTTACTCATTTTTATGAGTAAGCCTTTCGTTTAAACGTATGTAGCCAAGTAACTTCAAGGTACAAGTTTCAGCCCTCCAAATACACCCAACCTTTTTACAAAACCAAATCTTGACGTGAACCAGTTAACAAAAGCTCAATCAAATTTCACATTTTCTTAGCATAATCATCTGTCTGACCATACAATCTTCGGCAAATTTTCTGGCATATCAATTACACGCCAAATAATCACCAACAAGAGTGACACCATGCCCAGAAAACCTGTTTTACTAATCCAGTACTCATAAAAGGTAACCACATGAATGCTCAAGCCCATCAACAAGAATGGCAACAAGCTCAAACCATTGCCGAGAACTTACTACCTAAAATTGCTCAGCTCTACCGACAAAAAGGCGTAGAGCTCCTCATGTTTGGTAAGACATTAATTAATGCCAGTACCATCGACATGATCAAACTGACTCACCTCGCTCATCGCTACACTCACCAATCACTTAATCTACAACAAATTGAACCTCTGATTGAACAGCTTTGCGATATGCCTCTTTCCCCTTGTTATATTGATATTGGCAAACTCAGCCAACAATATAAGTGTCATGAATCCGGCAGTATAGGTCATTTCTTAGTTTCAGAACTGAGAGAGGCGCTAAATGGCCAAACCGTTACCGATCCTAAAGACGTAGTTCTATATGGTTTTGGTCGAATCGGGCGTTTATTGACCCGACTTTTGATTGAAAAAAGCGGTCCAGGTTACCCGCTTTGTTTACGTGCAGTAGTTGTACGTGGAGATAAAGGTGGTGATTTAGAAAAACGTGCCAACTTGCTACGCCGTGATTCGGTGCATGGACAATTTAATGGCAGCATCATTATTGACAAGGAAAATAGTGCGTTAATTGTTAATGGCAACTACATCCAGTTTATCTATGCTAATTCTCCACAAGAAGTGGATTACAAACAGTATGGAATTAAAGAAGCATTAGTTGTAGATAACACGGGAGTATGGCGTGATGCGCAAGGGCTTAGTCAGCACTTAGAATGTCCAGGCAGCTCAAAAGTATTATTAACTGCGCCCGGTAAAGGTGAAATCAAAAACATTGTCTTTGGTGTCAATCATCAAGATATAGAAGCTTGCGATAGCATCGTATCTGCCGCCAGCTGTACTACCAATGCAATAACGCCAGTACTAAAAGCGGTTAATGATCGTTATGGTATTTTATCTGGTCACATCGAAACTGTGCATTCATATACCAATGATCAAAATTTAATTGATAACTTCCATAAAGGCGAACGCCGTGGCCGCAGTGCGTCATTGAATATGGTGTTAACCTCAACTGGAGCGGCTAAAGCTGTCGCCAAAGCACTACCTCAATTACAGGGGAAACTCACAGGTAATGCGATCCGAGTTCCAACGCCAAATGTATCAATGGCAGTGGCTAATTTGAATCTAGAAAAAAACACAAACAAAGAAGAGTTGAACCACTACTTACAACAAATGGCGTATCGCTCTGAGTTATCACCACAAATTGACTATACACAATCCACGGAAATTGTTTCGACGGATTTAGTTGGTTCACGTTATCCAGGAGTGGTTGATGGGGCTGCAACCATCGCGCAAGATAATCGCTGTGTTTTATATATATGGTATGACAATGAGTTTGGTTATAGCTGCCAAGTGGTTCATTGCATGGAACACATGATGGGCGTTCGTTTCCAAACCTACCCTAAATTAACGTCGTTAGAAGTCTAAACTAAGTCGTTCACAAACACATAGTTCAAAACAAATAAAAGCTTCTGAGCAAATATGTTCAGAAGCTTTCATATTATAAAGTATCAATTTTAATCTACTTCCAGCGATCCGCCGCTTTGGCATCTGAATCACGAGAATCTACCCAGCGAACTTCTTCGGTTGTTCGTTCTTTCTTCCAAAATGGTGCTTGAGTTTTTAAGTAGTCCATCACAAATTCACAGCCTTCAAATGCCGCATTACGATGCGCACTTGAAACACCAACGAATACAATTTGATCACCCAAGTCTAAATCGCCAACACGATGGATCACACGAATATTCAAAAGTGGCCAACGTGATTTTGCTTGTTCACATATCTGAACTAAAGAACGCTCAGTCATTCCTGGATAATGTTCTAAGCTCAATCCGGTGACTGAATCTCCAAGGTTCATATCTCGCACTTTACCAACAAAGGTTACTATCGCGCCCGCATCAGTACCTTGTGAAAGTTGCTGATACTCAGCACCAACATCAAAATCTTCAAACTGTACGCTAACCATTTCTGCCGAAGACATATTAGCCTCCTGTTACTGGTGGGAAAAAGGCAACCTCATCACCAGATTTAAGCACGGTATCCATTTTCACCATATCTTGGTTAACCGCCACCAGCAATTTACCAGATTGTAGCGCTTGCGCCCATTGTACACCTTTGTTGCATAACTGCTGACGTAACGACTCTGCTGTAACCTGATCGGCCTCCACTGTCACTGAATCAACACCAATTAGCTCACGAGTTTGAGCGAAAAATAAAACCTTAATCATTGTTCAACCTTCCCAAGATTATTAATTAGCCACGAAACGACCAGACTTACCGCCAGTTTTTTCAAGTAAACGAACTTGACCAATCACCATATCTTTTTGCACTGCTTTACACATATCGTAAATGGTCAACGCCGCCACTGAAGCTGCGGTTAGCGCTTCCATTTCAACGCCCGTTTTACCAGCTAGTTTACATACAGATTCAATGCGAACTTGATTGGTTTCCGGCTTAGCTTCTAACTGAACTTCTACTTTTGAAAGCAGTAAAGGATGACAAAGTGGAATTAAGTCCCATGTTTTCTTGGCCGCTTGAATGCCTGCAATACGTGCCGTAGCAAATACATCACCTTTATGATGCGAACCCGATACAATAAGGTCTAATGTTTCTTTAGACATGGTGATCCAAGCTTCAGCCCGCGCTTCACGTACCGTTTCTTGTTTAGCAGATACATCAACCATGTTGGCTTCGCCAGAGGCGTTAATATGAGTAAATTGAGACATGGATATCATTCCTTATTAGAAATTTTTAAACGGAAAGATGAAACATAAAGTGATAAGAGGAAATTAACCGCCGATAGAGGCCAGGTGTGGTGTCATCCCCGTTTTGCCTTCCTGTAAAAAGTGGCTGACAGATTTGGTATCGAGCGCGCCTTGAATTCGTGCAATAAGATCTTTTTCTTGCTCATCCTGTTGCAACAAATCACGCAACTCTACGCCTTCTTCGCCAAACAAACACAAATGCAGTTTGCCTGTCGCAGAAACACGCAGACGATTACAGGTTTCACAAAAACCTTTTTCATACGGCATAATCAGGCCAATTTCACCTTGATAGTCAGGATGCACAAACACTTGCGCCGGCCCATCATTGGCTTCTTTCACCTTCAGTAGCCAGCCATTTGCAATTAAATGATTACGAATGCTGACACCAGATTGATGTTGCTGTTCAAATAATTCATCCATTTCACCAGTTTGCATTAACTCGATAAAACGTAATTGAATCGGGCGATCTTTAATCCAGTTTAAAAAGCTCGGTAACGCATGGCCGTTAAACTGCTTCAGCAAAACAACGTTTACCTTAACCTGCTGATACCCAACTTCAAATGCACGATCAATACCAGCCATCACTTCATGAAATTTGTTTTCACCGGTTATTTGATGAAACAAACGAGGATCAAGGCTATCAATACTGACATTAATATGCGTTAAACCAGCCTCTTTCCAATCGCCAACTTGCTTAGCCATACGGTAAC
The DNA here is from genome assembly GCF_053544035.1 of Vibrio sp. E150_018. Classification (NCBI taxonomy): domain Bacteria; kingdom Pseudomonadati; phylum Pseudomonadota; class Gammaproteobacteria; order Vibrionales; family Vibrionaceae; genus Vibrio; species Vibrio sp. E150_018. The sequence goes on from NZ_JBHGNY010000025.1 coordinate 14,669, forward strand.
CATTGGTTGTAGTCGCAACCTTAGTAATGCCCGAGGTTTGTGCAACGGATGCAACGATGTCATTGAAGTCTTTGCGTAATGTCGGCTCACCACCAGTAATGCGGACTTTAGTAGTACCACAATCAGCAAAGGCATTAACTATACGTTTAATTTCAGCTTGATTTAAAAAAGACGAGTTCTTCTTTCCGGTTGGATGGTAACCATCAGGCAAGCAATAGGTGCATTTAAAATTACACACATCGGTAATCGACAGACGTAAATAGTAAAACTTGCGCGAAAAACGATCGACAAATTGAGCATTTTCTGTAGTTGATATGGGAGATGCCACATCGAATACGCCCGAAAAATCAGGAATATATTGGGAAACTAATTGAGTCACGAAACACCTTTCCAAATACGGGAGGAAGGCTCATTTCTAAACCAACCCTGGTGACAGTATGTCACTGGCTTTAAAAACGTATCCAGTAGTCATTGATACAATGAATAATGAACTTAGTAATTAACGCTCGGAGTTATGACGTGATTGCTGATAAATAAACCAGCAACACTACTTTTAAATGGTACGCAACAAAACGAGATTTTTCCATACCCATTTAGGCATAAGGCCGTTATATTTAGTTAACCTCAGATCTGCATAAGAAATTGTTTTTCTAGCCGAGTAACTTTAATACTCGGCTTTTTTTCTTGAAAACTATAAGCAATTAATCCTGCGACTAAATTCACCATGAAGCTGATACAG
>NZ_JBHGNY010000026.1:0-14208 GCF_053544035.1 Vibrio sp. E150_018
TTGCTTGGCGACCATAGCGCTTTGGACCCACCTGATTCCATGCCGAACTCAGAAGTGAAACGAAGTAGCGCCGATGGTAGTGTGGGGTTTCCCCATGTGAGAGTAGGACATCGCCAGGTTTTGAATTAAGACTGAAAAGTCAAACATTATTGGTTTACCATTAATGACAATTTGTGGAGGGATGGCTGAGTGGTCGAAAGCACCGGTCTTGAAAACCGGCAAGGGTTAATAGCTCTTCTAGGGTTCAAATCCCTATCCCTCCGCCACTATTAAGAAAGCCCACTAGTTATCTAGTGGGCTTTTTGCTATCTGTTATTATAGAATTGAGCGGCGAAACGAAAGCCATCACCAGATTGTGTCTGGATATATTCTAGTAATGGAATAGAAGCTTTACTCTACTTTCTTATTCGGCAGGGAAGACGACTTCTTTCGAACCGTGATATTGTTGGTATTATTCTTAACAGTGCTCACTAATGAATTAGCTGTAATCGGTAAGTATATTGTTTAGTAGAAACTTTCAACTCTTATCCTCTCCCTCTTTATTATGAAAATCGCATTAATATTTCACTCAAAATGGCGGTTGATCGGTACTCTTATATTCGTCGACTTATATTAAATGTAATAAGTAAATAATCACCGGATCTAATAAGAATGCTCTTTGATTTGGCTTATTTGATTTATTGTATTTGCCGTTATTGAGCTTGGTATTAAAGCATTGGTTTGAAATATTGAAACGGCTTTTTTGGGGAGGAATATATGGAGAATAAAAAAGCCAACACTGAATATTAAAGTGTTGGCTTTGGTCGTGTTTAGACTTGGCTGGTTTAAGTTTTATCTATTAAGGATAGTGCTTTACGAGATACCTCACCTGCAGCTTGTTTCATGTTTTGTTGCTCCAATGCATCTGCTAGATAAGAGTAATCGGATATGCTGACTCTTTGCTGAAGAGCTGCTTCAAATGCGTGTTGTGCGTCTTGCCACCTTTGTTCTCGTAAATATAATTGACCTAATGTGCTATTTATCTCTGGGTTATTAGGTTGTTTTTTCGCAAGCCCTTCAAGCATCACCACGGCTGGGTGGGTATCAGGTAAATCAACTTGGGTGATTAAAGTCAGTAGCTTATTTGATGGCGTCTGCTTTATTAAATCACGTAAAATGATATAAGCTTCTGAGTCGCCATTATGTAAGATCAGTTGTTCAACCATCAATTGAACAACGTTGTCGTCTTGCTTAATCTTTTTAGGAAGGTGATTCCAATAAGACAATAGTCCTTCAACGCCTTGTTGAGAGCCGACTTCTTTCATTTTTCCCAGTTGTGCTTGATAAAAAAGCTGATGATATTCTTCATCTGAAATTAGCTTACTTTTCTTTAAGCGCGGTAGTAATTCATCTAATGCTCCCCATAGTTCTAATCCAATATAAGTTTTCTTGAGTAGATTAAGCACTATGGTGTTATTAGGGTAACGACCCTTTAAATGTTCAAGCTGACTATGCGCATCAGCGTATTGCTGATTACGGATCATTTGACGAATTTTAGTCATTTCAACGGCTAGAGAATACCCTTCTTGTTGTTCTGCTAACGCTAGGTACTTTTCTCTTTTTGAGTCATCACCCATTCCTTGCGCTGCTTCTGATGCGATTAAATAGCAAAGTAATGGCATATCATGATGGTTCGCCCAACGAGTGACTTTCTTCTCAGCCGCTTTCCAATCGCCTTCTAGTAACTTAATTATACCTTCATTGGTATAGCGACGGGCTCGTTTTAGCTTACGAATGCTAAACCAGTTCCAGGTGGCGCTGGTTGCTCGTAAGCTTCGTTTGATGATGAACTCTAGAAAAAATAGCGCGGCGAGTGCGGCAATCACAAAGATGACGAGTGTCGTCACGCTCATTTCGGTGGTGGTATTGGCGAACGAAATTAAAACGTAACCTTGCTGATCAGAGAACAAGGTTCCCGCGAAAAGCCCTAAACCTAAAACGATGAAGAGAAAAACAATACGAAACATTATTTATCTCCTTGTCCAATCGTTGAAACTGAGCGGCGTAAACGTTCAGAGATCAGATCAGTTAAAGGTTGTTGAGTTTTAAGTTTGATTGGGTAATCGACGGTAATATTTTTTTCTTGTAGTTGGCGGATTTCTTTTTCAAACTCTTTTACTTTTATGGACTGTTGATTGAAAAATTTATTCGACCACTCTTGAGTAACATTGAGTGATGTTTGATAAATATCGTTATTTTCCGCGTACACTCCTTTAATTGCGGTTTCTAATTTTGCTTTTACATTTTCTTTTAAGTAGAAATGTTGGGTAGGAGATAGGAGTGGAGTGGTGTTACCTTCTCGGGTTCGAAAGGTAATAAAGTGACCGGCAAAGTCTTTTAATGATGTCATTAAATTGGTTTTCCAGTCATTAATATCTTCAGATACCACTTCTTGCTGCTGTTTTTCTTCTTTAGGTAGCAAAGCATTCGCTAGCGGTAGTTTGTCGACTTCTTTCTGTAGGCTGATTAGCTTGAGGATTAACCCTTCTTGATCGATAACCGGTAAAGACTTTAACTGAGTAATGTCATCGGTCATTGCTTCTCGTAAAGTAACCAGACTAGGATCATTGAGCGCAGCAATTCTTTGGTCGGCTGAAATCATTAATTGGGTTGCTGACTCAACATCATGTTCTAAAAATAACTTACGCCCCGCCATTTTGACTAAATAGTCTGCCTCTGCGAGTAGCCAATCGTTAGGGCTGCGACCTTTGATATCCGTGATGGCTAGTTGTAGACTTTTGATACTTTTGCCTTGTTGTTCGGCTTGAGTTTGAAGTTTGTGCTGCAAAGTTGTCGCTTGTTTTTTAATGATTGCTTGATTAGTTTCTAGTTGCTGATTGAGATGGCTATTTAATTGATTAACTTGGGCTTTTAGTTGATTAATGGTTTGTTGGCTTTGGGTGTATTGATAGGCTTCGAAAGCGATCACTGAGCCAGTAAGTAATACCGCAAGGATAATGGCAGCGGTCGCGCGTTTTTGGCCTTTATTTTTTTTCGGTTTAGCTTGAGTCGAAGCACTTACCTCAACCTTAGTGTCATTGGTATTATTATGATTATCTGTCATGTTTTTGTCCTGTGGTAAATGTCTTGCTGAGACAATCCAATAAAACGAGGTTAGCGGCGCTTCCTGTATTGATTATATGTGAAAATCCGAGTTCTTTTGCTTGTTGTTGAATTCGTAAGCTAGGAACGTAAAGATTCAATTGGATTACCCAAGGTAAATATTGCTTTGGTACTTGTGACATAAAAAATGTAAGTTGCTCACCACTTGTTATGACTAAGTGAGAAACAGCTTGCATTTTCCATTGCTTCCATTGGTTTACATCGTCTATTGGTAATGAGTCTCTACGATATATTTCATTGTAATAAACCTCTGCGCCACGTTGTTGTAGTGTCTGTTGTATTAACTCTCTACCACCATTTCCTCGTAGTATCAAAATACGCTTGTTTTTAATTAACTTCAAAGCTGGTAAGTCCAGTAAGTGTTCGCTGTCACTTATTTGAGGGGAAATGACGGGTGACTGGGTGTATCGTTGTAGAAATTCTGCCGTTTTATTGCCGATAGCAAAATAGAGCGGCGTGGTGGGAAATTTTTGTTGATTGAGTTGGAGGGTGTGTTGCGCCCAAAGTACAGCATATTGGCTAACGGCAATCACGATATCAGACCGAGAAAGATCATCGATTAATGATGTGCAGTCTCGGCCTTGCGTCAATTTGATCAGGGGGTGGTGAAGGCTGTTAATTTGCCGCTGTTGCAAACTTAAACATAGCGCCTCACCATCCTGCCCTGGACGAGTGATTAAAACCGTGCTCATTAATCGTAATCTGAGTAGAGCTTTTCTAGGATCTCTTTGGCTCCATTATTTAACAATTGGTTTGCCAGTTGAATTCCTAGTTTTTCTGCATCTTGTCTATGGCCTTGAATCTCGCCACGCACGATTAAGCTACCATCTGGTTCGCCGACCAAACCTCGCAGCCAAATTTGATCACCATCTAACAACGAATAACTGCCGATAGGAACTTGGCAGCCACCTTGTAACGTTAGGTTCATTGCTCGTTCACATAACACGCGATCAGTTGTATCTACATCGTTAAGCGGAGCAAGTAACTTGATTAAGCGATCATCATTGAGTCGACATTCAATACCAACCGCACCTTGTCCTACCGCAGGTAATGACTCTTCAGGTTCAATATAATTGCGGATACGCTCTTCAAGGTTTAAACGCTTTAGACCAGCAGCAGCTAGAACAATAGCATCGAATTCACCAGCGTCCAATTTACTTAAACGTGTACCTACATTGCCACGTAGTTCTTTAATAATAAGATCTGGGCGACGTTCTTTGAGCTGACACTGACGACGTAAGCTGCATGTGCCGACTACTGAGCCTTGCGGAAGATCATCAACGTTTTGATAGTGATTAGAAACAAAAGCATCGCGTGGATCGCCACGTTCACAAATCGTCACTAGACCCAAGCCTTCTGGGAAATCGACCGGTACATCTTTCATTGAGTGAACCGCAAGGTCAGCATGACCTTCTAATATGGCTACTTCTAATTCTTTAACAAAAAGGCCTTTACCACCCACTTTTGCTAATGGTGTATCTAAAATAATATCGCCTTTGGTCACCATGGTAACAAGTTCGACGTCTAGTCCAGGGTGCGCTTGTTGCAAAGCGTCTTTCACGAAGTAAGCTTGCCAAAGTGCTAAAGGGCTTTTACGGGTAGCAATACGAATGGGTGTGGTTGACATAAAGTGACCTTTTATTTCTTAATATTTATCCCTAATCCTATCATTCATTGTATAAAAAACTTACTTTCATAGCTTTATTTTTAGGAAATGAGATAATAATTTGAATTGGCTGATACAGGACTAAAGTGGTACATGTCATCAGATTGTATAATGTTTACCCAGCGCCAAAAAAGTGTTAAATTGATCACGTTTTTAGCCTGTATTGATTTAGGTGCCATCGTTTTATTTTTGTTTCGTTAGGATGTAATCTTGCAAGCATATACCACTATATTAATAGATAGACTAGATAAGCTGAACCAGCAAAGGGTTGAGCGAGCACTATCTATTATGGATAAGCAAAGTCAGCAAGTTTTTCATCTTATTCCCGTTTTATTGCATTTTAATCACCCTGCCCTTCCTGGTTTTAGTTCAGAGCTTACCCCTTTTGGTGTCTGTGACTTCTCTCTCAGCCATTCTCAACTTCAAGCTTTACAAGAATTTGATTTTGATGAAAAGCTCGATTTATCTACTCTCGTTCAGCCTTCGTCTAATCCTGCCGATATTCTTGCTCTTTATACTATGGGCAGTACTTCTTCTGTTGGACAAAGTTCGTCGAGTGATTTGGATATATGGGTTTGTATTTCACCGAGCATGGGGCTAGATGAGCGAACTAAATTAATCAATAAATGCTTATTAGTGACTGAATGGGCACAAAGCCTAGGAGTGGAAGCGAACTTTTTCTTAATGGATGAGACACGTTTTCGTACCAACCAGTCAGAAGAAATGACAGGTGATAACTGTGGTTCTTCTCAGCATTTATTATTACTCGATGAATTCTATCGTTCAGCAGTGCGTATTGCTGGGCAGCGTTTGTTATGGAAAATCGTACCTCCAGAGATGGAGGAGTGCTATGACGAATACGTACAAAAAATTTGTAGTAGTGGTCATATTGATTGCTCGCAGTGGATAGACTTTGGTCAACTGCATCATATTCCGGCAGAGGAGTACTTTGGCTCTAATTTATGGCAATTGTATAAAAGTATAGATTCGCCATATAAATCGGTTCTAAAAGCGATCTTGCTTGAGTCGTATTCATGGGAATACCCGCACCCTCAATTATTAAGTGTTGATACTAAACGTCGTTTCTTTGCTCATGAGCAGAAAGAATACGGTATGGATAGCTATTATCTGATGCTGGAAAAAGTCACTCAATATCTAGAAAGAATTGGTGATAAGCGCCGTTTAGAATTGGTAAGACGTTGTTTTTATCTTAAAACCCATGAAAAACTCTCTCGAGAACCGGGCGCGAATTTTGTTGCTTGGCGTCATTCAGCTTTACAAGACCTTGTGGCGAAATGGGGTTGGAGTGATGAGTTAATCGAGGAGCTTGATAACCGTCGACATTGGAAAGTTGAACAAGTGAAAAAAGTGCATCATGAATTGCTTGATGCATTAATGCTGAGTTACCGAAATCTAATTCAATTTGCTCGTCGTCATGACATCACGTCAGCGATTAGCCCACAAGACATTAGTATCTTAGCAAGAAAACTTTACGCGGCTTTTGAAACACTACCGGGTAAAGTGACGCTACTCAATACTCAAATTTCTCCCGATTTGCACGAACCCAATTTAACCTTTATTCAGGTTCCTGAAGAGCGAGTAAATAAAGCCGGTTGGTATTTATATAAACAATCACTCGATCCTTATCAAATTTTAGGGAGAGCGCCGCTGGAGCATAACCAATATTTAAGTAAGTTGGTGGCTTGGGCATTCTTTAATGGCTTAATTACCGAAGGTACTCACCTTGAAGCGGTTGTTCGCCACGCAGATATTGATATCGATAAGCTCTATCAAATGGTCAGTGATTTGCGTAATACTTTTTCGCTGCGTAAGCGTCGACCAACGATGCAAGCTTTGGCAAGCCCTTGTGAAGTGAGTCAGTTATCGATTTTTATCAATTTAGAAAGCGATCTAACAGCTAAGTTAAAGCCTAATCAGCTTAAGAATGAATTAAAAAATAATGTCGATGTGTTTAGTTTTTCAACAGATCAGCAATGCTTAGTTTCTAGTGTTGATTTGGTTTATCGTAACTCTTGGCATGAAGTCCGTACTCTGCATTTTTCCGGTGAAACTGCGATTATTGATGCGTTAAAAACCATACTAGGAAAAATGCACCAAGACGCATTGCCGCCAGAATCGGTTGATGTTTTCTGTTATAGCGAAAATCTACGTGGCGTTATGCGAAATATGGTGTATCAACTGCTGGCGGAGTGTATTGAGTTACGTTTAAAACCAGTCGAAAATGAAAAACGTCGCCGCTTTAAAGTATTAAAAATTGCTGATCAAATGTACGGCCTTTTCTTTGAACGTCGTGGTGTATCAGTGATGAAGCTAGAAAACTCCATTGACTTCTATAGCAGTATTTCGACGAATAAGCTGCAAGGTTCACCATTACTTAAAGTAGGTAAAAGTCAGGAATTACCACCACCAGATGTGGTTGATGCCTATGCCAGCGAAGGATTAATTCAATTTTTCTTTGAAGGTGATGATGATGGTTTTAATGTCTATGTATTAGATGAAAGTAACCGCGTTGAAGTATACCGGCAGTTTGATGGTAATCGTGATGATATGGTGAGAACGGTGAATCGTTTTTATACCAATAATACCCAAGGGTTTGAATCGGAATCGAAGTGTAATTTCAATTTACCTCAGTATTATCAGATTATTCATCCTGATAGTGGTGATAGTTATGTGGTGCCATATCGTAGTACGACAACCAATTGCTCTAGCAGCGAAATACATGTGAAATAGTTTTGTCGATCTAAAGTGTATAAAAAAAGATAAGGGCTACTCGACTAGAGTGGCCCTTGTTGTTTTTGGGTGGAGACTAAAATGATCTAGTAATCGACGCGTTCAAAGATGGTGGCAATACCTTGGCCAAGCCCGATACACATAGTCGCAAGACCAAATTGAACATCGTTGGCTTCCATCAAGTTAATCAGGGTCGTTGAAATACGAGAACCGGAGCAACCTAGTGGGTGACCTAATGCAATTGCACCACCATTTAAGTTTACTTTTTCTTCCATTACATTCAATAAGCCAAGATCTTTGGCACATGGTAGTGCTTGTGCAGCAAACGCTTCATTGAGCTCGATCATACCCATATCTTCAATCGATAAACCGGCACGCTTTAAAGCTTTTTGCGTAGCAGGAACGGGGCCGTAACCCATGGTTGATGGATCGCAGCCTGCTACTGCCATTGAGCGAATGCGTGCGCGGATCGGTAAACCTAACTCTTTTGCTTTGCTTTCGCTCATTACTAGCATGGCTGACGCGCCATCGGATAGAGCGGAAGACGTGCCCGCTGTTACTGTCCCATTAGCAGGATCAAACACAGGGCGAAGTTGAGATAGCGTTTCGACGGTAGTTTCTGGACGAATCACTTCATCATAGTCGTATAGCTTTAACGTCCCATCTTCTGTATGCCCCTCGGTAGGCAGGATTTCATTTTTAAAACGCCCCTCTAACGTTGCAGCATGTGCACGACGGTGAGAGCGAGCGCCAAATTCATCTTGCGCTTCACGGCTGATACCATGAACTTTACCTAGCATTTCAGCGGTTAAGCCCATCATACCGGCCGCTTTGGCGACATTTTTTGCCAAGCCTGGGTGGAAATCCACGCCATGGTTCATTGGTACGTGGCCCATATGTTCGACACCACCAATTAAGCAAATATCGGCATCACCAACCATGATTGCGCGTGAAGCATCGTGTAGTGCTTGCATCGACGAGCCACATAGGCGGTTGACTGTTACCGCACCGACATTTTTAGGTACGCCAGCAAGTAACGCGGCATTACGTGCAATGTTAAAGCCTTGCTCTAACGTTTGTTGCACACACCCCCAATAGACATCTTCAATTTGAGTCGGGTCTACCTGAGGGTTACGTTTTAAGATCCCTTTCATTAGATGAGCCGATAGGTCTTCTGCACGGACATGACGGAATGCACCGGCTTTTGAACGCCCCATAGGAGTACGAATACAATCGACAATAACTACATTATTCATTTTGATTTTCCTTATCCAGAGTCGTTAAACAGCAGCCGTTTGACTAGCGTAAAAAGTATCGCCTTTTTCTGCCATATCCAATAGTAGTTGCGGTACGCGATACATTGGGCTTAAGTCAGAATATTGAGACGCTGCTTGGATATAATTTTGTAGTCCAACACTATCTAGGTAGCGGAATACCCCACCACGGAATGGAGGGAAGCCTAAACCATAAATCAGTGCCATATCCGCTTCTTGTGGTGAGGCGATAATGCCTTCTTCCAGACAGAGTACGACTTCATTTATCATTGGAATCATGGTGCGGTTGATGATTTCTTCATCTGAAAAATCTTGCTTAGTGGCAGTGATGCCTTCAAATAGTGATAGCACACCTTGTTCAAAGATTTTCTTCGGCTTACCTTTACGGTCCACGCTATAAGTATAAAAACCACTGCCATTTTTCTGACCATATTTGTCGGCTTCAAATAGTGCATCAATCGCATCACGTCCTTCTTTGCCCATGCGCTCAGGGAAACCTTCTGCCATTACCGCTTGTGCGTGGTGTGCAGTATCGATACCCACGACATCAAGCAAATAAGCAGGGCCCATCGGCCAACCGAATTTACGTTCCATCACTTTATCGATTTGTGTGAAATCCGCGCCGTCACGCATTAGTAGGCTAAAACCACCAAAGTAAGGGAACAGAACACGGTTAACAAAGAACCCTGGGCAGTCATTAACTACAATCGGTGATTTACCCATTTGCGCAGCATAGGCGACGATTTTATTAATCGTGTCTTCAGATGTGTGCTCACCACGAATAATTTCAACCAAAGGCATGCGATGTACAGGGTTAAAGAAGTGCATACCACAGAAGTTTTCTGGGCGTTTTACTGCTTTCGCAAGTTGGTTGATTGGAATGGTCGAGGTATTAGAGGCAATGATGGCGTCTTCTTTCGCGTGTTGCTCTACTTCCGCTAATACCGCCGCTTTTACTTTTGGATTTTCAACCACCGCTTCTACTACAACATCAGCTTGTTCAATACCTGCGTAGTGCAGGCTTGGCGTAATCGAACCGAGAATCTTTGATAGTTTGAAGCCATCAATTTTTCCACGTTCCAATTGTTTGTTGAGTAGTTTGGAAGCCTCGGTCATACCTAAATCAAGAGAAGCTTGCGCGATATCTTTCATTAAGACAGGCACACCTTTTGATGCGGATTGATAAGCAATGCCGCCACCCATGATGCCAGCACCGAGTACCGCTGCACGTTCAGTCTTTTGTGAGTTTTTACCCGCTTTTTTAGCGATGCCTTTGATGTATTGGTCGTTAAGGAATAATCCAATCAGGGATTGAGCGACTTCCGTTTTTGCCATTTTGACGAAGTATTTACGTTCAATATCTAAGGCTTCATCACGGCTTGAGGTTGATGCTTCTTCTATCGCTTTTACTGAAGCTATTGGCGCTGGGTAGTGTGGACCCGCTTTGGCTGAAATCATGGCTTTGGCCATGGTAAAACTCATCAAGGCTTCTATTTTACTTAAAGACAGTGCAGAGGTTTTTTGTTGGCGACGGGCTTGCCAGTCAACTTTTCCGTCGATAGCTTGTTTTAATGTTGTGATGGCAGAGGTTTCTAGTTGTTCGCTATCTACGATCGCATCGAGTAGACCAAGCTTAATGGCTTCATTGGCTTTTTGTTGTTTAGCGGTAGCTATCATCTCCATGGCATTATCTGCTCCGATAACGCGAGGTAGACGAACGGTACCGCCGAATCCCGGGATGATGCCAAGTTTGGTTTCTGGTAGGCCGATAACAGCCGTGTTATCACCAATACGTAAGTCAGAAGAAAGAATCAGTTCACAACCACCGCCTAACGCAAAGCCGCGGATAGCTGATAAGGTTGGGAAGGGGAGGTCTTCTAGCTTGCAGAAAATATCATTGGCGTATTTCACCCAGTGATCAAGTTCTTCTGCGGGTTTAGCAAATAAGCCGAGGAATTCTTTTATATCTGCACCAACAATGAAAGCGCTTTTATCTGAGCTCAGAATTAATCCGGTGATGCCCGGCTGTGCTTTGATGGCGTCAATCGCTTCATTTAGGGCAGTGAGTGTTTTTGAATTGAGAGTGTTGACGGATCCTTCAGCACTGAAAGTAAGCTGAGCGATACCATCTTGTAATTCTTTTACGTGTAGGGACGTATGTTGGTAAATCATTGTCTATCTCCATGACGAACAAACGGTATTGTTGTAGAGCAACTTATTATCGTTTTTCTCTGGTTTGACCAGGTTGTTACAGTCTTGATCGTGTAATTGTTAACTTCAATAACAATTCAAACAATTGTTTGAAAATTGTGCGCAAGGTCATTTTGTGGACCATCAACAGCTCAATGACGTGTTAAACTGAGGCACTTTATTTTTGAGATCATGTGTTATGAATGAGCAGCCATATTTAATCCCTATCGATCGGGTGATATTTGAAGAGGAAATCAAGAAGAGTCTTTTCATTACTCATATTGCTCACACTCCGACTATAGAAAGTGCGAAAGCCTTTGTTGATGAGATAAAAACTCAGCATGCTTCTGCTCGACATAATTGCTGGGGCTTTGTTGCCGGTAGGCCAGAAGATTCACTACTGTGGGGATTTAGTGATGATGGTGAACCTTCCGGAACGGCGGGGAAACCGATATTAGCTCAATTATCTGGCTCTGGAATTGGTGAGATGACGGCGGTTGTTACCCGTTATTCTGGTGGAATTAAGCTGGGTACTGACGGATTAGTGAAAGCTTATGGCGGTGGTGTGCAGCAAGCTCTCAAGCAAGTTCAAACTATTGAGAAAAAGATCACCATCCAATTGCAGCTAGGGTTAGACTACTCTTTAATGCCCTTGGTGCAATCTATCATGGCTCAATATCAAGTGGCTCAACTTGATGGAAAGTTTGGGCAACGCATTGACTTACTGGTTGAGATCGATATAAGAGAAGCGGACGTGTTTACACAGACTCTAGTCAATAAAACTGGCGCTAAGGTTGAGATTAAACCGAAACACATATGATCCCCATTTTAAAAGGACTCTGGAAGTTTAGCTTCCTTACTTGATATGCAATTTCGTTCAATTATTCGAATCGTCGGTTTATTACTGTCACTATTTAGCCTCACGATGTTGGCACCTGCGCTGGTGGCTTTATTCTATCGTGATGGGGCCGGTGTGCCTTTTGTTACTACTTTTTTTGTGTTGTTCTTCTGTGGAGGCTTATGTTGGTTTCCCAATCGTTATAAAAAATCAGAACTAAAAGCTCGAGATGGCTTCTTAATTGTGGTTTTATTTTGGGTGGTTATTGGTAGTGCAGGGGCGTTGCCATTTTGGTTATCTCATGATCCTAATATTTCAGTGACGGATTCCTTTTTTGAGTCTTTTTCAGCATTAACTACCACCGGGGCTACTACGATTGTTGGCCTAGATGCCTTACCTAAAGCGATATTATTCTACCGACAGTTTTTACAGTGGTTTGGTGGTATGGGGATCATTGTTCTCGCGGTGGCCATTTTGCCAATCCTTGGCATTGGTGGCATGCAGTTATACCGAGCGGAAATTCCTGGGCCGGTAAAAGATAATAAAATGACACCACGAATTGCCGAAACGGCGAAAGTGCTTTGGTATATTTATTTAAGCCTTACCATTGTTTGTGCTGGGGCATTCTGGTTGGCAGGTATGAGCTTGTTTGATGCGATTTGTCATAGCTTTTCGACAATTGCCATTGGTGGTTTTTCTACTCATGATGCCAGTATGGGGTACTTTAATAGTCCAGTGATTAATATGATCACGGTAGTCTTTTTACTTATTTCTGCGTGTAATTTCTCACTGCACTTTGCGGCTTTTGCTTCGGGAGGTGTACACCCTAAATATTACTGGCGAGATCCTGAATTTCGCGCCTTTATCACGATCCAAACTTTGCTGTTCTTTTTATGCTTTGTCATTTTGCTTCTGCACAGTAATGACTTAACGACATTTGAAACCTTTGATCAGGTGTTGTTCCAGACAGTGTCTATCTCTACGACTGCAGGCTTTACTACGACAGGCTTTTCACAATGGCCACTGTTTCTTCCTGTGTTATTATTGTTTTCTTCTTTTATAGGTGGCTGTGCTGGCTCTACAGGTGGTGGCCTAAAAGTGATTCGAGTGTTGCTACTCACACTGCAAGGAGGGCGTGAACTAAAACGTCTTGTCCATCCTAAAGCAGTCTTCCCTATTAAAGTGGGCGGTAAAGCGCTGCCGCAACGAGTTGTTGATGCTGTATGGGGATTTTTCTCCGCGTATGCATTAGTGTTTGTATTGTGTATGTTGGGACTCATCGCCTCAGGTATGGATGAATTAAGTGCTTTCTCCGCTGTGGCAGCAACACTTAATAACTTAGGGCCAGGGCTCGGTGATGTATCAGTACATTTCGCTAATGTTAATGATGCCGCCAAGTGGGTGCTTATTGTTTCAATGCTATTTGGTCGACTAGAGGTGTTCACACTTCTTATCTTATTTACACCGACATTTTGGAAAAGTTAGGTTTTCGTGAAAAGTACTATTATTTTGTATTCAACCCGAGAAGGGCAAACCCATAAAATTGCACAGTTTATAGCAGAACAAATTGGTAACGATAGTTGTGAATTGGTTGATCTACACCAAGCTGATGATTTAAACCTTAACTTATATAGCAATATCATTATAGGCGCATCTATTCGCTATGGTCACTTTAATAAGAAGCTATACCAATTTATCGAGCAGCATAAAGTGTATTTAACCTCAGCGGGTGCGTCTTTCTATAGTGTTAACTTAACCGCTCGCAAACCGGGCAAGGATACGCCTGAGGGGAGTGTTTATATCCAGAAGTTTTTAAAGCGTTCACCTTGGCAACCTAAGCATATTGGTGTGTTCGCTGGTGGATTGTATTATCCACGATACTCATGGTTCGACCGAGTTATGATTCGTTTTATTATGTCTATGACAGATGGTGAGACGGATACCAGTAAAGAAGTTGAATATACCGACTGGGAAAAAGTCGCTCTATTTGCCAAAAAGGTTATTGAATAGCAGACAAAATAGACAGAAAACACATCTTTCGGTGATTTTTTCTTCGAAATGGAAAAAAATCAAAGAAAAGTGAAAAAAGCCCTTGCCAATGTGAGTCAGGTCTCTATAATGCGCCCTCACTGACACGGAGCACGCAGCCTAACGGCAGCAACGAGTCAGAGGTCAAAACCTTCTCAAAAAGGTTAGCGAAAAAAGTTTTAAAAAAGTGTTTGACACGAGCTTTTAAATCGCTAAAATGGCCGCCCTGTTCAACGAGACGCACTAAGCGATTTCAATAAGAACAACGCTCTTTAACAATTTAAACCTATCAATCTGTG
>NZ_JBHGNY010000027.1:0-6373 GCF_053544035.1 Vibrio sp. E150_018
TTTGCTTGGCGACCATAGCGCTTTGGACCCACCTGATTCCATGCCGAACTCAGAAGTGAAACGAAGTAGCGCCGATGGTAGTGTGGGGTTTCCCCATGTGAGAGTAGGACATCGCCAGGCTTACTTTCCGTTTTTAGATTTTAGAAAAATCTAAAGGCAAAAGATTGAAATACTGAATAGACACTGCGGAGTGGTAGTTCAGTTGGTTAGAATACCGGCCTGTCACGCCGGGGGTCGCGGGTTCGAGTCCCGTCCACTCCGCCACTTATATCTCTTAGATAAAGAGTAGAAACCTGATTCGAAAGAATCAGGTTTTTTTTCGTCTGTTGAAAATAAAATCTATAAGAGCCAATATTGAGAAGTGGTTATTCAGTCGGTTTTTGGAGATTAGAGTCGAACAGGTTGTCACTTTAAGTGTACTAAGTAAGGCCTTAGGGAGCGCTACTCCGCAATTAACATCCTCTAGTTCTCAATAAAGAATATAAAGCAACAGAGCTGAGGAGCTTTGATCTTTTGGCATAAAAAAGCCCAAGCTATGTGTTTGGGCTATGAAAATGTTTATAGAATTTGCTTGAGGATTCGGTCTGCTTTGACTCTTTTTATTTTACGTATGAGCTTTTGCACATCTTCAGGGTAATCTTCAATAGTGTCTAATTGCTTATAGCTGCCAATTAAATTGGTATGTTTGAGAATAGATGAGAGTTCATTTTCAAACTTCTCGGTAAGTAATTGCTCGGTATCTTTAATTAATAATCCATTCTCTAAATCTAATTTCCAGGCTCTAGGATTAAAGTTATTGCCTGTGATTAACATATATTCCTTATCAATCCACATTCCCTTTAGATGGAAGCTATTATTGTCATGCTTCCAAAGGTGAATCGATAGTTGACGACTCGCGATATAGCCTTCATTGATACGTGCAAAATGACGTAAGTTGAGCTCGTATAAGTAAGGTAGGCCAGCGATGGTCTTAAAATCCTCTTCTGGCGGAATATAAAAATCGTTGGCAGTTTTATCTCCAACAATAATGCTCACCTTAACGCCTCGTTTTATCGCTCTTTTTACTTCTTTAGCGATACTTTTAGGAAAGTTAAAATAAGGTGTTAGGATCGTGATTTCCTTTTCAGCGCAAGCGATAAGATTATTAATATGTAGATTTAACTTATTGCGACGCTTACCAACACCAACTAATGGCGTGATACCCACTTCGCCTTGTTTAATCATCTCTGGAGTAAACTCGTATCGAGATTGAGTAAGCAGAGCGCGAAATTGTTTGATTGCAGGTTTTAGCGTTTTAGTTGCAGGCCGCTCTACTTGTGATAAGCAATTGACGGCTGGATTATGGCTAATATTTTTCTGAATATATTGCACCATACAATCGGCTAGCGCTGGATTAGCCATTACATGGTAGCGGTCAAAACGGTATTTTTCACGATGGTGCAGATAGATATTATTTAGGCTTGCGCCACTATATATAACGGTATCATCAATGATAAAGCCTTTGAGGTGTAATACACCAAAGACTTCTTTTCCACGAACAGGAACGCCTAGAATAGAAATTGGATGCTGGTACTTTTGCGCAAACTCTTTATATAAAGCCGCATTACCTTCACTTTGGTCTGCGCCAATTAAACCGCGTTGTGCTCGGTGCCAGTCAACACATATCGTAACATCAAGATCAGGGTTGTGTTGCTTTGCCTCATAGAGTTCGGTCAGAATTTGACGGCCAGCATCGTCATCTTCGAGATATAAGGCGACAAGGTAAATTCGTTGTGTTGCTCTTTTGATTTCAGACAATAGCCGATCACGGAATTGTTGTGCAGAAAAGAGCACTTCAAAAGCATTTGGATCTTGAGCTATGGTTGGTAGCTGTTCGAGTAATTCCTTACTAGCTATCATATTTTTATGAACCTTACATGCTGCTAATGTCTTGGCTTATTATTTTACCAAATTAATCACGATTATTCCTACATATGAACAAGAAGTTATGTCAGAACTGTAGGTAGATATCGCATTGGTAGAAGTTTTTTACCGGCACTTGTGTAACGTATAAATAATTGTTGTAGTGAATTAGGAAGTTGATCGACTTCCACTACAGAGAACCCTGCCGATTGATATAGAGATTTAAGGTGTTGGTATGCGAAGCAAAAACTATTCTCGGATAAATAATGAGCCTGACAAAATGCTAATAATTGGCTAGCAATACCTTGCTGTCGGTAGCCTGGAATAACTAACATACCAGTAAGAAGCGTAAAGTGTTCTATGGGACGAAACCGGACAATACAAATAATTTTTTGTTGATGGTAACCAACGATTATTTGTTCATTTTTTTTGGGTTTGGCCGAAGGGTAGAAAGCTTTATAGATAGGCTTAATGAGCGGTATTTTAATACTTTCAAGCGGTTGAAAATTAACTTCAATCATACAGGCACTGTGTTTATTAAGTGTATAAGGTAGAATAGTACGACACGCGCTTAGGTAATCAAACGTATGAATGCAAATAATAATGTAAACCTCAAACCTTTCCATACTTTTGGCATTGATGTGCCTTGTGATGTTCTTGTGGAAGCGACAACGGTAGATGACTTAATTTCCGCTTACCGCAGTCCTGAGTGGCAAGACTTACCTAAGTTGATCTTGGGTAAAGGCAGTAATGTGCTATTCACTGAACCTTTCCATGGTGTGGTGGTTATTAATAAACTACTAGGAAAAACCGTTACTACCCGTGATGACTCTATTTCTTTAACTATCGCGGGCGGTGAAGATTGGCCGAGTTTAGTGGAATGGACATTAGAACAAGGCATCCCTGGCTTAGAAAATTTAGCCTTAATTCCAGGTTGTGCCGGTAGTGCTCCTATACAGAACATTGGTGCTTATGGCGTTGAATTTAAAGATATATGTGA
This sequence comes from Vibrio sp. E150_018, assembly GCF_053544035.1. Classification (NCBI taxonomy): domain Bacteria; kingdom Pseudomonadati; phylum Pseudomonadota; class Gammaproteobacteria; order Vibrionales; family Vibrionaceae; genus Vibrio; species Vibrio sp. E150_018. The sequence goes on from NZ_JBHGNY010000027.1 coordinate 2,903, forward strand.
TTATGTTGAGTACTTAGATCTCGAGTCACTCGATATTATTCGCTTAAGTGCTCAAGAGTGTTTGTTTGGTTATCGAGATTCGATATTTAAACATGACTTGTTAGGTAAAGTTATTATCACCTCTATTGGGTTAAAACTTCCGTCTAAGTGGCAACCCAATTTTACCTACGGCCCATTAAAGTCGGAAAAAGATTTGCTTACCACGCCTCACGCTGTTTTTGAGCATGTGTGTGATATTCGACGCTCTAAACTGCCTGATCCTAATGTGACGGGCAATGCCGGCAGCTTTTTCAAAAACCCAGTGATTAGCCATGAGAACTACTTAGAATTACAAGCGCTTTACCCTGATCTAAACGGATTTGAAGTTGAAGGTGGGGTTAAAATTGCGGCAGGTTGGCTGATTGATCGTTGCGGCTTGAAAGGTCATCAGATAGGTGGTGCGCAAGTACATCCTCAACAAGCTCTGGTTATTGTGAATGTCGATAATGCGACCTCTAATGATGTTCTTGAACTTGCCTGGTATGTTAAACATGCTGTGCTGGATAAATATGGCGTGGAATTGGAGCATGAAGTGAGATTTTTTAATGCCACCCAAGAAACGCGTTTAGACATTATTTTTGCAGATCGCTTTCAATAATTAGATTGGTACCTCATGACAGATAGCAAACCTAAATTACATGACGTTAAGCTACGTATCATCAAACAATTGTCGGACGGTGAGTTTCATTCAGGCGAAGATTTAGGTGAGCTGTTTGGTATCTCACGGGCGGCAATTAGTAAACATATCAAAGGGATCCAAGAATGGGGGATTGATATCTATCGAATTCAAGGAAAAGGCTATCAACTTTCTTCTCCTATCGACTTATTAGATTATGGCATCATCCAGTCTGCCTCATCGGCTCCCGTTGAGCTATTTCCAGTTATTGACTCAACCAATCAGTATCTTCTCGACAGCATCGATTCTTTACCGAGTGGTGCGGTGTGCGTGGCGGAGTATCAAGCAAAAGGTCGAGGAAGAAGAGGGCGTCAATGGGCATCTCCTTTTGGCTCTAATCTATACTTTTCAATGTATTGGCAGTTGGAGTCGGGAGTCGCCGCTGCAATGGGGTTAAGCCTTGCTATCGGTGTTGCGATTGTTGATGCATTAGAAGCTTTAGGCGCGACAGGCCTGAAATTAAAATGGCCTAATGATCTCTATTTCGAAGATAAAAAACTAGCCGGTATTTTGGTCGAAATGTCTGCGCAAACAGGTGGTGTTGCTCATCTGGTAATAGGGATGGGCCTGAACATTAATATGAAGGTAGACACCGATGCTATCGATCAGCCGTGGGCCAATTTAAATCAAGTGTTTAATGATAATATGCCATCAAGAAATCAACTGGTAATAGAGTTGATCAGAGCTTGGCAACAGGTGCTTGAACAATATGAGGAACAAGGTATGGCTTCGTTTGTGAAGCGCTGGAATGAATTGGATAATTTTAAAGATAAGCCAATTAAGCTATTAATGGGTAACAAAGAAGTTTACGGTATCGGTAAAGGCATCAACCAGCAAGGCGGCATTTTATTGGAAACCGAACAAGGGATAGAAACTTATGTTGGTGGCGAAATTTCATTAAGAAAAGCAGACTAATCGCCGCAACCAAGCGGTGCTATTTTCTTAGGTGAACCTCTTCTACCATATGATCAGCACCTTTGCGTAATATCAGTTGTGCTCGATCTTTGGTGGGTAGAATATTTTGCTGTAAGTTGATGCCATTGATCGAGTTCCAAATACTCTTGGCCTTATCAATCGATTCTTGTTCAGTGAGTTTGGTGTAATGGCTAAAGTACGAACCGGGCTTAGTGAATGCCCCTTTACGTAACTTCATAAACCGAGAAACATACCATTCTTCTATCTGCTGAGTATCCGCATCAACATAAATAGAAAAATCCAAAAAGTCAGAAATAAATACTTTGAAAGGGCTTTCTGGGTAATCACTGCCACTTTGTAGAACATTTAGCCCCTCAATGATCAATACGTCCGGTTGATCGACTATTTTAACTTCATCGGTAATATCGTAAGTAATATGTGAATAAATAGGCACTTGAATGTTTCGTTTGCAAGCTTTGACATCACTTAAAAACTCAACCAATGACTTAGTGTCGTAAGATTCAGGGAAACCCTTTTTGGTCATCAAATTATTATTCAGCAAGGTTTCATTGGGATGCAAAAAACCGTCCGTTGTAATCAGCTCGACTTTAGGATGGTTCTCCCAACGAGATAACAATGCGGTTAATAATCTTGCAGTGGTACTTTTTCCAACCGCGACACTTCCTGCAATACCTATAATAAAGGGAGGAGATTTCTCTTGTTTATTAAAAAATTGATGCAGAACTTGATTGCGGCTTTGACGCGCTTCGACATATAAATTAAGTAGGCGAGATAATGGCAAATAAATTTTTGTCACTTCTTCCATTGACAAGCTTTCATTGATTCCTTGCAATTCTTCCAAGTCTTTAGAAGTAAGTGTCATCGGTACAGAATTACGTAATTCTGACCATTGACTTCTATTGTATGAAAGGTATGGGTTCATAGAAAGACTCGAAAATAACCAAAAAGGATGAGCGAAGATACACCAAGCGTCGTTGATTTCAAATAAGCGTTAGGTGACTTTAGTGGTAAATTAGCAAGTTTTTACCTTATTTATACTTAATTTCGTATTCCATTAATGAAAATAATGGTTTTTTTCATTTTACCCTTGCAAGCTTTTGGAACATTCAATAGAATTCGCCCCACTTGCGCCGACTTAGCTCAGTAGGTAGAGCAACTGACTTGTAATCAGTAGGTCACCAGTTCGATTCCGGTAGTCGGCACCATCTCTTTTTATTTAGATGAAAGAAGTGGTAAGCAATAAAAAATTTGGAGGGGTTCCCGAGTGGCCAAAGGGAGCAGACTGTAAATCTGCCGGCTCCGCCTTCGATGGTTCGAATCCGTCCCCCTCCACCATATTGACATTTGTTTGATAATCAAAATGAATGTAAATAAAATTGTGAAAATAGCACTCAGAGTTACACGTGTGCGTGCGTCGTATAATGGCTATTACCTCAGCCTTCCAAGCTGATGATGCGGGTTCGATTCCCGCCGCACGCTCCAATTCTGTATTTGATAAAACAATGTAGTGCTGATATAGCTCAGCCCGGTAGAGCGCACCCTTGGTAAGGGTGAGGTCCCCAGTTCGAGTCTGGGTATCAGCACCAGTTTTAAGCAATATTTTCCGATTGAGATACACTTACTTTACTAAAAAGTACTATTATTTTTTGGTTACGTGGTCATTCAAGCCACCTAAATCCGTACCTAGAGGGACTATCCATGTCTAAAGAAAAATTTGAACGTACGAAACCGCACGTAAACGTTGGTACTATCGGCCACGTTGACCACGGTAAAACAACTCTTACTGCTGCTATCTGTACTACACTTGCAAAAGTGTACGG